>CAYOEE010000015.1:0-12628 GCA_964402935.1 uncultured Alistipes sp.
GTATTGCCACAATCTTCTCAAGCCAAACTTGATCTACTTCATCAAACGCGGCGAGTTGTTCGCTATCGATATCCAGCACGCCCCAAACCTGCCCATTGCGCAGAATCGGAACAACGATTTCGCTCTGCGAAAGTGAACTGCACGCGATGTGTCCCGGGAAGCACTCCACATCCGGAACAACGAGCGTCCGACGCTCCTTCCAGGCTGTTCCGCACACGCCGCGTCCGTAGCGAATACGCATACAGGCAAGCGATCCCTGAAAAGGCCCTAAAACAAGCTCTTCACCCTGCACGCGGTAGAATCCCGTCCAGAAAAAGCCGAACGTGAAGTGAATCATGGAGGCCAGGTTTGCCATCCGTGCCACCTCGTCCGTTTCGCCGGCAAGCATCGCCTCGACCTGCTTATAGAGCAATTCGTAACGCGCCTGCTTCGATCCTTGAGCAATGATAAGTTCCTCTGCCATACTTGACAAAGGTAGTGTTTCGAAGAGAATCTCGCAAATAATATTTGTTTTTCGCTTCCGTTTTGTTATCTTTGTATGCAATGAACTACACCGAACTGCTACTAATTGCCATCGGGCTTTCGATGGATGCCTTCGCCGTTTCGATCGGCAAAGGGCTTTCGGTGCACACTTTAGAGCCGCGTCATACCCTCTCTGTCGGGGTGTGGTTCGGCTCTTTTCAGGCCTTGATGCCCGTGGCAGGCTATCTGCTGGCATCGAGTTTCTCGGAGGCGGTTTCAGCTTTTGATCATTGGATTGCCTTTATCCTGCTGGCACTTATTGGCGCCAACATGATCCGCGAGGCATGCTCGAATGAGGAGGAGGAGAACCACACGCACGACTTTGCCCCACGCACGATGTTACTGCTGGCTGTAGCCACCTCGATCGACGCGCTGGCCGTGGGTGTTTCGTTTGCCTTCCTGAGGGTCGATCTCCTACCCTCGGCCCTCACGATCGGCATTACGACCTGCCTGCTTTCGATGGTCGGCATCCGCATCGGTCACCACTTTGGCGCGCGATTTAAGGCCAAAGCCGAGGTACTCGGTGGCGTGATTCTTATTTTGATCGGCACGAAGATCCTCACCGAGCATACCTTATTGTTATAAGCGGTGGTATGTTAATAAAAAGTTACGGAAAGTTTAAGTAATAATTACCAATCTTAAGAACCATTTGACAAATAGCGGAAAAGGTCTATTTTTGTTGCGCAAAAGCGACAAAACAAGCTAAAGAGCAAGAAAAACTAACTCAATTTTAATCTATATGTTATTACAGATTTTCACTCTGCTGGGTGCGCTCGGTATGTTCCTCTACGGAATGAACATGATGAGCGCAGGGCTTCAGAAAGCTGCGGGCAACCGCCTGCGCAACATTCTGGCCGCCATCACCTCCAACCCACTCAAGGGCGTAGTTACAGGTGTGGGCATCACGTCGATCATTCAGTCGTCGAGTGCCACGACCGTTATGGTGGTCGGTTTCGTCAATGCAGGTCTTTTGACCCTTGCTCAAGCCGTGGGTGTGATTATGGGTGCCAATATCGGTACGACGGTCACCGCATGGCTTGTTTCATTTCTGGGCTTCAAGGCCGATATTTCGATTCTGGCTGTGCCTCTGATGGCCGTTGGCTTCGTCATGAGCCTTGCCAAGAAGGAGAATTATCGCAACATCAGCGAGTTTATCATTGGCTTTGCGTTACTTTTCCTTGGTCTTTCGTTGATGAAGAACTCGGTGCCCGATCTGCGCGAAACGCCCGAAGTGTTGCAGTTCATCACCGAGTGGACCGACATGGGCTTCGGCTCGGTACTGATCTTCCTGGTATTCGGTACGGTGCTGACGCTGGTTCTCCAATCGTCGAGCGCTACGATGGCTCTCACGCTCATTATGCTCAGCATGGGCTGGATTCCCTTTACAGCGGCTGCCGCCATGGTGCTCGGTGAGAACATCGGTACGACCATCACAGCCAATATTGCCGCTTCGATCGGTAATTCAAATGCCCGCCGTGCCGCCCTCGCGCACACCTTCTTTAACCTCTTCGGTGTTATTTGGGCACTGATCCTCTTCACCCCCTTCCTGATGCTGGTAAGTAAGCTGATCGTTTGGATCTTCGGTCTGCCGAACCCGATGGATGTAGTCTATTCGGCCGGTCTGGACAGCACGTCGGACGAGGCTACGGCTGCCCTGTATGGCATTTCGATGTTGCACACGCTCTTTAACACCTTCAATACCTGCATTCTGATTTGGTTCACGCCACTGATCGTAAAGGCCGTATCGGCCTGCATCAAAGCAAAGCCCGAGGTGGATGACAGCAAGGTGAAGCTCAAGTTCATCAACGCCGGTCACATCGGTACGGCCGAGCTGGCCATCGGTCAGGCTCACAAGGAGATCGTTCACTTCGCTCAGATTTCGCGCAACGGCTTGGACTACATCCGTCAGGCTGTACACGCCTCGACCGATGAGGATTTCGAGATCTACCGCAAGAAGCTCGTGAAGTATGAGGAGATCGCCGACCGCATCGAGTACGAAATCGGCACGTTCCTCAATGCCCTGCCGCAGGAGTCGCTGAGCGAGGAGACGCGCGTAGAGACGAAACGTATGTACAAGATGATCAACGAGCTGGAGTCGCTGGGCGATTCGGGCGAGGCCATCAGCCGCATTCTTTCGCGTCGCAACATCCATGGCAAGCGATTCACGGATAAGAACGTGGAGAAGATCGACACGATGATCGATTTGATCGACAAGGCTTACGGCATCATGATCGAGAATCTTTCGACGAAGGAGTTTACACAGGAGGATCTGCGTCGCGCCATCGACTGCGAGATCGAGATCAACGATATGCGCAACACGCTGCGCGAGGAGGAGATTCTGCGCATCGAGCAGAACGAGTCGAGCTACCAAAGCTCGGTTTACTACCTCGACATCATCTCGGAGTTCGAGCGCATGGGCGACTTCATGATCAACATCTCGGAGGCTCGTCAGTAACACCTAATTACCATATATATACAGCAGGAGCGGCCGCCCATTCGGGTGGCCGCTCTTATACTGTTCTGTGTTATCTTAGGGCGCGTTTTCGCAATCGATCCACGGCATTTTCCAAGGATTCGGTCGGCTCAAGGATGTTGTAATCCTGCCAATAATCGGGATCGGCATAGGCATCCACCTCGTCGTAGAAAATTTGATAGCTGCGGAAGCGATCGCTGTTGCGGATAATTTCGGGATCCTCCTCACGATCGACCATCACCATCTCCGACAAGGCCGTGTAGGTCGAAGAGAAGAGCCGCCTCTTCCAATCGCACTTAAAGCGAAATTCGCTGCGCACATAGTTTAGGTAGGAGCGATCACCCTGCTGTCGATACGAAATCAGGAACGACACCCCCAGCGGGCGGAAACGCAAGCCCGTGGGTTTGCGATGCACGAGCAGCGCCGAGGCGGCCGACGGATCGGTCACATCCAACTCCAGTTCGATGCGTGAAAGCGAACCGCGCTCCTGATCGATATGCATCACACCCGCAAAGAGGGCGTATTGCAGACGAACACGCGGTTGGAAATGGATAACGTGCTGCATCCTGCCATCGAGCATCACGGGCACACCGAGCTTAAAGTCGTAGAAATCCAGTTGCTCGTAGGAGAGCAGTTCATCAGGGTTCTTCACCACATCCATCGTCAGCGACAACGAGGGGCCTCCGACAATTTTCACCGCCAGCGTATCGCTCGCCTGGTGGTTCATCAACCGACGTCCCTTCTTCAGGCGCACCTTGTCGCGGGCAATCGAACGACGCTCGTAACTCGTTTTATAGAGATCCATCACCGCCTCCGAAACGGCAATATGGTTGCGACGTTTCTGCACCGTCTCGCGGTAAAACGTCGTATAGAGATTCTCGGCATTGCTGTAATTTTCGGGGATCTTCTCGATGGCCTGTTCCACCAAATCGCGGGCCTTGCCGCCATAGATCGTCACCTCACCCACATTGAGCGCCAGAGGTGCCAGACGAATCGACAAATCACCGTCCCGGGCAAGGGTCGCTTCGTCGAGGTAGAGACTCTCGTAACCCACGAACGAGAATTTCAGCCCCTGACGCAGCTCCTCGTGCGTGAGTTTAAGCGAAAAGAAACCATCGGCATTGGTCACCGTACCGACGTTTGTACCGACCACCGTCACGGCAACATGTTGCAACACGGCACGCGACTCACGATCGCGTACCACACCCGAAACAACCCGCTTCGGAGCAGCCGGCTCGCCCTCGAAAGGAGAGGTTGCGGCCACGATGCACGGCACGAAGCTCAGCAACAGAACAAAAAGAAGACGTGTGCGTTTCATAGGCTTGGAGATTGGTTGGTTTAGAGCCACAAAGGCTACTTTTACAAATATAGGAGGAATTTTGCCGAAAAACAACAGCAAAACAAAAAAAAGCGACGGTCAATATTTGACCGCCGCTCCGTATAAAGAAGAGGTATTGCTCTACATCTCGTCCGAGACATTCCAAGCAAAGGCACGCAGACCCTGGTTCGAGTTCGCCTCATCGAGCGTGCGCAACTCCGCAAGGAAGGTCTTGGCCTTCTCATCCTCCATGATCGAAATCAGTGCCGAGTTCATGGCGGGCCAAGCGTGGCTTCCGAGGTGGGGATCACCCGTCTTAGAACCGCGACCCATCAGCTCCTCCCAGCCCGTAAAACCGCGCAGGCCGAGCTTATCCATGAGCGCCATCACATCGTCGTACATTGCCTGATCGCAGGCTACAAATACAGCTTTCATAATCATTCGCTTTTTGTTAGTTGTTTTGAGCCTTCAGCGACTTCTTGATTTTGCGCTCCTCACCCGTAAAGGCGAACGAAGCGTAGAGGGTCGGGATCAGAATCAGCGTAATGAGCGTCGAGAACGACAGACCCCAAGCCACCGACATACCGAGCGAGTTCCACATCTCGGCACCCACACCGTTACCAACAGCCATCGGGATCATACCGAGCACCGTGGTCAGCGTGGTCATCAAGATCGGGCGCAAACGGCTTCGACCGGCCGTTACCACGGCATCAACTACCGACATACCGCGCTCGCGGCAGAGGATCGTGTAATCGACGAGCACGATACCGTTGTTCACCACAATACCGATCAGCATCAGGATACCGAGCATCGACATGATGTTCATCGGCGTACCCGTAATGGCCAAACCGATTACCACACCCAGCACAGCGAACGGCAGCGAGAACATAATCACGAAGGGATAGGTCAGCGACTCGAACTGCGAGGCCATGATCACAAATACCAGGATCACCATCAGCGCCATCAGCAGCGCCAGGTCACCAAAGGTCTCCTGCTGGTCCTCATACGTTCCGCCAATCTGCCACATAAAGCCCGACGGCATGGGGATCTTCTCCATTTCGATATTGGTCTGCTCAACCAAATCCGAGAGGGCATAACCGGCACCTACCGTACCCGAAATGGTCACATAACGCTCACGGTCCTTACGCGTAATATCGGGAGGCGTCGAGGACTCCTTCACCGTACCGACGTCGCGGATCTTGATACCCTGACCCATCTGGTTGTAGATCGTAATGTTCTCGATATCCTCCAGCGACTCACGGAATTTGCGGTCGTAACGCACGCGGATATCATACTCGTCACCATCCTCGCGGTAGTACGACATCACCGAACCGTTGATGCGGTTGCGGAGGTAGGTCGAGGCGGTCGTCACGTCCAGACCGGCACGCGAGAGCTTCTCCAGATCGAAATCAACCTGATACTCGGGCGTGTACTCGTTACGCGAAATGGTCACCTCGGTACAGCCCTCCATGTTGCGGAACATCTGGGCAATCTGCTCGGCCAGGGCATCCGATGTATCGAAATCGTAGCCATAAAGCTCGACATCCACCGACGACTTACCGGCCATACCGCCACTACCACCCTCGGTCACGGTATAGGTGCGAATCTGCGTATATTCGTCCAAAATCTTACGCAAGCCGTCACCAATCTCGGTAAGCGACAGATCACGCTCGGTCTTCTTCACAAGCGAAATATTCATCGAAATGATGTGCGTACCGTTTGACTGCAACGAGGCGAACGTGTTGTCCGTATCGGCCTGACCCTCGCGGACATTGACCATCGTAACCTCCTCGGGATAGGCATTGCGAATACGATCCACCAACTCCAAGGCAAGGTCGCGCGTAATCTCCTGACGAGTACCTGCCGGCAGCTTGATCTCGGCGCTGATACGGGCGCTATCCTGCACGGGGAAGAACTCCGACTTCAGCTGCGGACCCAGGACACCGAGCACACCTACGAAGAGGACGAGCGAAGCGAGCAGCACGCGCTTACGGTGCGTTACGCAGTAACCCAGAATCTTGCCGTAGAAGTTGTTGAACACCTCCATCGTAGCATCAATCTTCGACTGGAACCACGGCTTCTTCGGGTCTTTCTTCATCATCATGGAGCAAAGCACCGGCGTAAAGGTGATGGCCGCAATGGTCGAAACGGTCAGCGTAATGGTCACCATCCAACCCATCGAGTTGAACAGAATACCGGCCATACCCGTCACCATCGTCAGCGGCAGGAATACGGCGATTGTCGTCAGCGTACCACCCATTACCGAGATACCTACCTCCTTCGTGGCAAAGATGGCAGCCTGCTTGGGCTGAGCACCACGGTCGATGTGGGTCGTGATGTTCTCCAACACCACGATGGCATTATCGACCACCATACCGATGGCAATCGAGAGCGACGACATGGTGATGATGTTCAGCGTTTCACCTACTCCAAGGATATAGATAACGGCCGAAAGCAACGAGATAGGAATCGTCAGCACAACGATAATCGTAGCACGCCAGCGACCCAGGAAGAGGAACACGACGATCATCACCAGCAACAGCGTCGTAATAATCGTATCGCGCAGCGAATTGACGGTCGAGATGATGTTGTCCGACGTATCGACGATCGTAAACATCTTCACGTCGGCCGGCAGCGTATGCTGAATCTCGGCCAAGTGCTCCTTCACGGCCGTCGAGATCTCCACGGCATTGGCACCCGACTTCTTCTGGATGATGATCATACCACCCTTCTCACCGTTGTTGTAGGTATCCTGAATACGCTCCTGTACCGAGTCGTTGATCGTAGCCACATCGCTCAGGCGAATCGGCGTACCGTTGCGGTAACCAACCACCAAGCTCAGCATCTCGCTCGGATCCTCAAACTCGTGGTCCACTCGCAGCGAGTAGGCGTTCGAACCCAGGTCGAACGAACCGGCCGGCGTGTTGCGGTTTGCCGAAGCGATGGCAGCCGAGATAGCCTCGATCGAGAGGCCGTAAGCCTCCAGCTTGTTCGGGTCGCAATAGACCTGAATCTCACGCTGGGGAATACCGGCAATCGACACCGTACCCACACCGCTCACACGAGCCAGCGGCGTAGCCACCTGATCGTCGAGAATCTTGTAGAGGCCGTTCATGCTCTCCTCGGCCGTCACACCCACCATCAGGACGGGGATCATGTCGGCCGTAAACTTAAAGATGATGGGCTGGCTCACGCCATCAGGTAGTGTGGACAACATGTCGAGTTTATCGCGCACGTCGTTCACCAGCACATCAATATCGTAGCCATATTGGAATTCGAGGGTCACGATCGAAATATTCTCCTTCGAAGTCGAGGTCATGTGCTTGAGGTGATCCACACCGTTGAGCACATTCTCGATCGGGCGCGTCACGTTGTTCTCAATATCCTCGGCACTCGCACCCGGATAGCTCGTCATCACCAACATCGCGTTGGACTCGATATCGGGGAAGAGGTCGATACCCAAGCGCGTGAAGGAGACCATACCCATGATGGCGATCGTCGCAAAGAGGATGATCGTCGTAATGGGGTTTTTAACCGATGTTTTATAGATATTCATCTGTTGTCTCTTTAGAAATTAGCCTTTTACAAGCGGCATTTACTCATTGACGCGCTCTACGGCTACGCCATCCTTCAGCGCCACCTGACCCGTAACGACTACCTCGTCGCCATCGTTGATGCCGCTCAAAATCTCATACTTCTCCTGCATACGGGCACCCAGCTCCACCTTCGTGTAAGCCACCGTGCCATCGGCCTGCATGACGTAGACGAAACGATCGCCCGAACCGAGCATCTTCACCACGGCCTGATCGGGAACCACGATGTTCTTACGCTTGCCATAAACAGCCGTTACACGACCATACATACCGGGCTTGATCACCTCGTGGTTGTTCTGGATCGAAATCTCGACCTCGAAGGTGCGGGTAGCGGCATCGACCGAAGGATTGATGCGCGAGATCTTACCCTCGAACTTCTGACCCGGAAGGGCGTCGAACTCCACGCTGACGGTCATGTAGCGCTTGATGTAAGCGTAGAGCGACTCCGATACATTGACAAAGACCTTGATCGGGTTGATGCGCTGCACCACATAGAGCGGCAGCGCGCCTACCATATCACCGTTATCGTAGTTACGAGCCGTCACCACACCGGCAATGGGCGACACGAGGGTCGTATTCTCCAGCAGGTTCTCGTAGGTGAGCTTCGCTACCTCGTAGTTGGTCTTCGTAGCCTCCCACGAAGCCTTGGCCTCGCCACCAAACTTATAAAGCTCGTCCGAACGCTCAAAAGCGGTCTTGGCCGTCTCGTACTGAGCCTTGGCCTGCGCCAGCATCGAGTTATCCAGCTCGGCTACCTTCTGCCCTACCGATACGCGGTCGCCCACATCAACCAACAGGCGCGTAATACGACGCGGCTGCTGCGGCGTGATGTTATTCACGGCATAACCCTCAGCATTACCGGTGAAGGTGCTGACCATCTCCACATCCTCTACATGAACCACCTGGGTGGTTACTTTGGGTTTGGCCACCACGACCTCCTCGGTCGTCTGAGCCTCCTTGTTCGAGCCACAGGCTACCGTGGCCAACGCAACGCCGCCAACAAGCAGCGCACGAAAGATTCGATTCGTATTCATAAGTGTTTCTCTTTTTTAGTTCTCTTCGGTATAAGTGGCAAAATTGTGTGCACCGATCAGCTTGTCGATGGCAACCGTATTGATCAGGTAGTTGTAGATGGCCGTCGAGCGCGACAACTCGGCCTGCGTATAGGCCAACTGCGAGTTATCGACATCGACCAGCGTACCACCACCGATCTCGTAACGCTTTACGGCAATATCGTAACCGCGCTTGGCCTGCGAGAGGCTCTGCGACGAAGCGTAGTACTCCTTGGCGTTGGTTTGCAGGTTGCACTGATACTGCATGAGCGCCGTGCGCAGCTGACGCTCCACATTCTCACGCTGCAACTCCAGGTTGCTCAGGTTGAGCTTTGCCTGGTTGATGTCGGCACGACGCTTACCACCGGCAAAAATCGGCACATTGAGGCTCAAAGCCACTACCGAATAGGGATTCCAGCGGTAGTGCTGAATCTTCATCGACTCATCCATGGCCGTATAGGTGTAGTTGGCCGAGAGGGAGAGCGTCGGCAGGTTGGCGGCACGCTGCACCTTGAGCGTCTGCTCCAACATACGCTCCTGAATCTCGAGCTGCTTGAGGGTCGAGTTGTTCGACATATCGCCCTCGGCCGCAAAGCCGTTCATCATCATCTGCTCGTAATCGGCCAACGAACCCTTGCAGTCGATATCGAGTGCCAGATCCATACCCAGCAAGGCCTTCAGCTGCCACAGGGCAAGTACAATCGAGTTCTCGGCGTTGATCACGTTCGGCTCGGCATTCGACACGGTCACCTGCGAACGGATAAAATCGTACTCCGAAACAGCACCTACGTTATACTTCTTCTCGACAATCTTGTGGTTCTCGACCGCATTGTCATACACGCGCTTATAGACGTTGTAGGCATCCTTGGCCATCAACACCTGATAGAAGGCTTTCGACACCTGCTCCACCATGTCGATACGCGACGAACGAGCCTGCTCAACGGCCAGCTCGACATCCATGGCCGAGAGCTTGAGCGACTTCCAAAGCTGCACATTCACCAGCGGCATCGCAGCCTGCAAGCCACCGGTAGCATTATTGGTCGTACCGACCTCCATCGTTTCACCCATGATGTGGAAGGTCTGCTTCTTCACATAGCGCTGATAGGTTGCCGTGGCCGAAATCTCGGGCCAAAGGGCGGCATACGTACCCTTCTTGGCGTACTTCTTAACTTCAATCGTCTGGTCGGCAATCTGCACCGTCGGGTTCTCCGTCAGGGCAATCTGCAACGCCTCGTCCAGGCTGAGCATCATCGGACTGTTCTGATTCACAACAGCCGTCGGCTCCACCTGCTCCTGCGCCATGGCCGGACGAGCCAACAGACCCACCGCCAAGAGCGTCATCAGAAAAAGTGTTTTGCGTTTCATCGAAAATCTATTAATTAACCTAAAAAAAATCTCAAAAATGTGGTGCAAAGTAAGGATAAAAAACCAAGAATCGCAAACCCCGAAGGCCATTTTCGGGGCAAAAAAAACTCCAATTTTCACTTATTGGCGTATTTTATTCCTATTTGTACCAATCCACACCAATAATCGGTGAACAAAACGAACAATTTATTGAACGAAAAATCCGCGTAAAAATTGCTCATTATGGATTGTATCCATGATTTTTTCATATATTTGTAAGAAATTTGCCTTCTATAACACATCTAAAGCTCGCACTATGATGAAAAAACTCGTCATCCTACACTTCGTTCTGGCGCTCGCAGTCACGGCACAAGCCACCGAGCCGGCACGCCTCGTCGTCGATGCCTCGGCCAAGGGGCATCCGATTGCCAAGACCATGTACGGTCTCTTCTTTGAGGACATCAACTACGCAGCCGATGGCGGTCTGTATGCCGAGCTTATAAAAAACCGCTCGTTCGACTTCGACCACCCCACCACGGGTTGGCAGTTCTTCGGTGCGGTCGAGTTGCGCGAAGACGGCCCCTTTGCGCGCAATCCGCACTACGTTCGCCTCCGCTGTTCGGGTCACCGCGACATCCACACGGGACTTGAAAACGAGGGTTTCTTCGGCATTTCGCTCAAAGAGGGCGCGGAGTACCGCTTCTCGGTATGGGCACGCACACACGACAATGGCGAGCAGCTGCTTTCGATCAACATCGTCAGCGACAACACGGCGTTGGAAGATATGGTCGTAAAGCGCGTTCCGCTCCGTATTACCTCGCCCGAATGGACAAAATACGAAGTTACATTCACCGCCCCCACTACGATCCGCAAAGGGCGTCTGCGCCTGATTCTCGAGCAGAAAGACCGCAAACATTTCGACCGCACGACAGGGGTTGATTTGGAACACGTTTCACTCTTTCCGACCGACACGTTCCGAGGCGAGAAGAATGGCTTAAGAAGGGATTTGGCCGAGGCTTTGGCAGCCCTCAAGCCGGGTATTTTCCGCTTCCCGGGTGGCTGCATCATCGAGGGCACGACGCTCCAGACGCGTTATAATTGGAAAAACTCGGTCGGACCGGTGGAGAATCGCCCCGTGAATCAGAATCGTTGGCACTACACCTTCCGCCATCGTCTTTTCCCCGACTACTACCAATCCTACGGGCTGGGATTCTATGAGTTTTTCTGCTTCTCGGAGCAGATCGGAGCCGAGCCGCTGCCCGTTGTAAGCTGCGGTCTGGCGTGCCAATTCCAGAACGATTCGACCGCCCACTGTTCGATGGAGGAGTTGCAGATTTTCATCGACGATGCCCTCGATCTGATCGAGTTTGCCAACGGCGACAAGACGACCACATGGGGTAAAGTGCGTGCCGAGATGGGACACCCCGAACCATTTAACCTCAAATATTTAGGCATCGGCAACGAGCAATGGGGCGAGGAGTTTATCGTCCGCTTCGAGCCCTTTGTAAAGGCGGTACGCGAGAAGCATCCCGAGATTCAGATTGTCGGTACTTCAGGCCCTTCGGCCGGTGGCGATCGCTTCGACTACCTCTGGCAGGAGATGCGTCGCCTGGGGGTTGATTTGGTCGATGAGCACTACTACGCACCCGAAACCTTCTTCACGGAAAACGCCGACCGCTACGACCGCTATCCGCGCACCGGCCCGAAAGTTTTTGCCGGCGAGTATGCCTGCCACGGCGCAAACGGCAAGAAGTTCAACCACTTCAACGCCTCGCTGCTCGAAGCGGCCTTCATGACGGGCTTGGAGCGCAATGCCGATGTGGTACGCATGGCTACCTTTGCGCCTCTTTTGGCACACATCGAGGGTTGGCAGTGGCGTCCCGACTTGGTCTGGTTCGACAACCTGCGGATGATGTGCTCGACGAGCTATTATGTACAGCAGCTCTACGCCACGAACCGCGGAACGGCTTCACTTCCGATCACGCTCAACGGCGTCGCAGCAGCGGGCAAGGAGGGGCAGAGCGGGCTTTATGCTTCGGCGGTAAAAGACGATGAGCGAGGATGTTACATCGTAAAGGTTGCCAACCTAAGCGACACGGCTCAGGATTTGGAGATCGCCTTCGAGGGGCTGAAACGCAACGTTCAATTCGCTCCCACGGCCGAGCGAGAGATGCTCACGGAGGAGGATCCGATGGCCGAAAATACGCTCGACAATCCTACGCGCATCACCCCACAAAAGGCGTTAATTCCAATGACGGGCAACGTGCTGAAAACAGCGATTGCACCGCGCAGTTTTGCCGTGTATCGTATTCCGAAAGCCAACTAA
>CAYOEE010000015.1:12728-14782 GCA_964402935.1 uncultured Alistipes sp.
TATACGCCTAAAAGAGGCTGAGATTTTCTGCGCTTGGTTGCAACTCGCCACGCTCGATGCGGTGGATGATTTCGACCACTTTGTCGTTCATCGGGGTCGGGCAACCTACTTTGCGACCATAGTCCGACACCGCACCGTTGATGGCATCGACCTCGGTCAGCTTGCCCTTCTCGAGATCCTGCAACATACTCGCCTTGAGCTTGGCGTGCTTGCGGATGGCAATCGGAATAATAAACGACGAGAAGGCCTTTTTGATCGGGTTCGAATAGTCGAGCAGCTTCACGATATCCTTCCCTTGCACCGGCTCGATGCGGATACCGCCCGCCTTGCAGACATCAATACACTCCTTGATGAGCGCCTGCACCACGCGACGCGATGCACGCGGGCCGGCTGCCTCGCCAAACGTGCAACCCAGCACAGCACTCATGCCCGAAAACGAGGCGTTAATGAGCAGTTTACTCCAGCGCGTACCGAGGAAATTCTCCTCGACATCGACCGTGCCCATCTTCTCGAGCAGCGATTTGACCGTATCGAAATGTTTGTTGCGCTTCGTCGAGATGGCACCCAACGAAAACGACAAGGCATCGGGCGCGCTGGTCAGCTCACAGACACCCGCGCTCTGCATCGTCGCACCCCACGCCACCGTGCAACCAAGGACGCGCTCCGCGCCCACGATCTCGGCAATCTGAGGCTCAGGCAAGCCGTTTTGAAAGGTCACGATCACGCCATCGTCGGCCAAAAAATCCTTCAACATCGTGACCACTTCGGCGTTGTGTTGCTGCTTGGTCATCAGGAACAGAATGTCGTATTTGCCGCTCATTTCGGCAGGCGTATATGCCTTCACTCGTTGCGTGAAGTAAACCGTACCAACAATTTGAGCACCAAAGGTTTGCAACGCCTCGATATGAGCTTTGTTTCGGTTGATGAGTTCGATCTGTTCGCCGGCACGGGTGATGTAGGCTCCGAGAATCGTGCCGAGCGATCCGGCACCGTAAATGGCTACGCGCATAGTTTGTTTTATGTTTATTGGGTTACTCTTCGGGATAGATCATCTTCTTCGTCACACCGCCATCGACCGCCAGGCATTGGCCGTTGATAAAGTCGCTCTTCGCATCGCACAAAAAGAGGCAGGTGCGGGCGATATCTTCGGCACACCCTACCCGACCCGATGGATGGAACGCGTGGTCTTCGGGGCGCAGGATCTCCTCCTCACGGACATGAATCCAGCCCGGAGCGATGCAGTTCACGGTGATGTGATACGGGGCAAGCGAAACGGCCAGCGCGTGGGTCAAAGAGCAAATACCTCCCTTTGAGGCGGCGTAGGCCTCCGAATTCGGCTCGCTTTGCAGGTAGCGCGTCGATGAGAGGTTCACGATGCGCCCATAGGGGTTCGCTGCGCCCGTTTTTGCGCGGTGGATGGCCATGAGGCGAGCCGTGATAAAGGCCGAGCGCAGGTTGGTGTTCAGAACCGTTTCGAAGTGTTCGACCGTCGTTTCGGTAATCGGCTCAAAGCCCCCAACGCCGACATTGTTCACCACCACATCCAGATCGCCCCACTCCGCAAGCAGGGTCTGCACAGCCCCCTCAAGAGCCTCCTTGTCGCAGACATCGAGTGCAAAAAAGCGCGCACCTGTCTTCTCGGCCACCTCCTCGCCCCGCTTGGAATCCATATCGCAAAAGGCGACGCGATCGCCCTCTTTCACAAACGCCTCCACAATCGCACGACCGATTCCGTGGCCGGCTCCTGTTACAAATACTCGTCGCATATCGGTTTTGTTTCTTTCAGGCAAAGTTAGCAAATTATTACTTACAACCGCCTCCGCGCCCATCAAAAGCGAAGAACTTTTCGCACGTCGCACAAAAAATCGGCCAAAAAGTTCTATCTTTGTCGCAAACAAAACGACCATGACACAACTTCTGCTCTACTACCTGGCGGGAATCAACGTAGCCGCCTTTTTGATCTTCGGGCTTGACAAATGGAAGGCCAAGACCGACCAATGGCGTATTCCCGAAAACACGCTCATGCTGTTGGCGCTTGCCGGAGGCAGCGTGGG
>CAYOEE010000016.1:0-14549 GCA_964402935.1 uncultured Alistipes sp.
TAGTTCATGGCCGATAGTTAATAGATGTAACTATTACAAAGGTAAGAAAATTTTTAGTAGAAACACGCACCTTTTATAATTGACCAATAAAAGAAACTCGCCTTTCAATGGGTTTTGAAAGGCGAGAAAACATCGTTTTGTTGATTTGGTTTTTACTTCACCGGAATCTTGGCGATGCGGGCCTCGTGGCGGCCACCCTCGAAGTCGGTCGAGAAGTACTCGTCGAGAATTGCTACGGCCTCGTCGTTCGTGATAAAGCGGGCGGGGAGAACCACCACGTTGGCGTTGTTGTGCTGACGAATCAGGTGCGCGATCTCAGGCAACCAGCACAGACCGGCGCGGATGCCCTGGTGCTTGTTGAGGGTCATCGAGATACCCTCGCCCGAGCCGCAAAGACCTACGCCACAATCGACTTCGCCCTGTTCGACGGCCTCGGCCAGCGGGTGACCAAAGTCGGCGTAATCGACACTCTCGGGCGAGTGCGTCCCGAAGTCATAGACCTCGAAGCCCTTGGCCTGGAGGTAGCCCACGACAAACTCTTTCATTTCGTAGCCGGCATGATCGCTGGCGATACCTACTTTTTTCATAGCGGTTGGTATGGTTTTAAGGTTGTTATTCGGTTTTGGCGGCGCGCTTGCGATCCACGTCGTGCAACAGGATCTTTCTCAGACGCATCGAGTGGGGCGTAACCTCCACATACTCATCCTCCTTGATATACTCCAAGGCCTCCTCCAACGTGAAGACCTTCGGGGGTACGATGACCGCTTTATCATCCGAGCCCGAGGCGCGCATATTCGTAAGCTGCTTGGCTTTCGTGACATTGACGGCAATATCGTTCTGGCGCGTATGCTCGCCGATCACCTGACCCTCATAGACCGCCTCCATCGGGGCGATGAAGAAGCGACCGCGATCCTGTAACTTGTCGATCGAGTAGGCGTAGGCCGTACCCGTCTCGGAGGCGATGATCGAGCCGTTGGTGCGCATCTCGATCTCGCCAACCCACGGCTCGAAACCCTTCAGGCGGTGGGTCATGATCGCCTCACCGGCCGTGGCGGTCAGCATATTCGAGCGAAGGCCGATGATACCGCGCGAGGGGATGTCGAACTCCAGACGTACACGGTCGCCGTTCGAAATCATGTTGGTCATCACGCCCTTGCGACGGGTCGTAAGCTCAATGACCGTACCCGAATACTCCTCGGGACAATCGACCGTCATCTCCTCGATCGGCTCGCACTTCATGCCGTCGATCTCCTTGACAATCACGCGGGGCTGACCCACTTGCAACTCATAGCCCTCACGGCGCATCGTCTCGATCAAGACCGAGAGGTGCAGCACACCGCGACCAAAGACATTGAACGAATCGGCCGAGGGACCCGGTGTAACACGCAGGGCGAGGTTCTTCTCCAGCTCACGATCCAGGCGCTCCTTGATGTGGCGCGAGGTGACATACTTGCCATCCTTGCCGAAGAAGGGCGAGTTGTTGATCGTGAAGAGCATCGACATCGTCGGCTCGTCGATGGCAATCGGGGGCAGCGGCTCGGGGTTCTCGTAGTCGCAGATCGTGTCGCCGATCTCGAAGCCCTCGATACCCATCAGGGCGCAAATCTCACCGCACTGCACCTCCTCGACCTTGCGTTTCGAAAGGCCGTCGAAGACCATCAGCTCCTTGATGCGGCTCTTGATCATCGTCACACCGTCGCGCTTGGCGAGCGTCACCATCTGACCCGCCTTGAGCGTACCGCGCGTGAGCTTACCCACGGCCGAGCGACCCGTGTAGGCCGAATATTCGAGCGACGTGACGAGCAACTGGGGCGTACCCTCGACCGTAGCCGGCTCGGGAATCTCGTCGATGATGGCATCCAAAAGCGGAATAAGCGAATCGGTCGGCTCGTTCCACTTGTGCGACATCCATCCCTGCTTGGCCGAGCCGTAGATGGTCTTGTAGTCGAGCTGCTCCTCCGTGGCGTCGAGCGTGAACATCAGGTCAAAGACCTGCTCATTGACCACCTCGGGACGGCAGTTGGGCTTATCGACCTTGTTAATCACCACAATCGGCTTCTTGCCCAGCGCGAGGGCCTTCTGCAACACGAAGCGGGTTTGGGGCATCGTGCCCTCGAAGGCATCGACCAGGAGCAGCACGCCGTCGCACATGTTCAGCACGCGCTCTACCTCGCCACCAAAGTCGGCGTGGCCCGGCGTGTCGATAATGTTGATCTTGTAATCTTTGTAGATGACCGAAACGTTCTTCGAGAGGATCGTGATACCACGCTCGCGCTCCAGGTCGTTGTTATCCAGAATCAGTTCACCGCCCGTCTTGGCGTTGTCGCGCAGGATGTGACCTGCCAGAATCAACTTATCCACCAGGGTCGTCTTTCCGTGATCGACGTGGGCGATGATGGCAATGTTACGCAGTTTTTGCATAGAGAAATTTTTTGACGCACAAATGTAGCCATTTTCTGCGAAAAAATTGTATATTTGGGGACGCAAAAATTGGTAAAACGATGAAAGCCGACTTTGTTGTTCGCTCCCGGAGCCAAATCTATATCCAATCAGCCCTCGATTTACTGCCCCAATTGGTCGCAGGCAGGCGGGTCGTGGTCGTGACCGATGCCACGATCGACCGCCTCTATCAGGAGCTTTTGTCCCCCTACGAAAAGATTCTCATTGGGCGGGGCGAGACGATCAAAACACTGCAAACCGTCGAACAGATTATCCGACGCCTGGTCGCTCTCGGAGCCGATCGGGAGTGCTTCCTGCTGGCGGTCGGCGGGGGTATTATCTCCGATATCACGGGTTTCGTGGCTTCGATCTATATGCGGGGCGTGCGCTTTGGCTTTGTCTCCACGACGCTGTTGGGACAGGTCGATGCCTCGGTGGGTGGTAAGAACGGCGTGAACCTGGATGGCTATAAAAATATGGTGGGGTGCTTCACGCAACCCGAATTCGTGATTTGCGATCCGCAGATGCTCCGCACGCTTCCCGAACGGGAGTTCCGTGCCGGCATGGCCGAGGTGATCAAGGCCACCATCATCGACGATGAGGCGATGTTCCGTCGCTTGGAGGGGGCAACCTTGGAGGAGTTGCGTCGGGATGGCGAGTTGCTCTCGGCGGCAGTACGCTCGGCCGTTCGTGTGAAGGCCGAGATTGTCGAGCGCGATGAGCGCGAGGCGGGCGATCGTCGTCTGCTGAACCTGGGCCATACCTTGGCACACGCCATCGAGAAGTGTTCCTCGGCTCTGGTGCATGGCGAGGCGGTGGCTGTCGGTACGGTTGCGGTGGCCGATCTGTCGGCTCGGATGGGGTGGTTATCTTCCTCGGATCGGGATCGGATCGTTGCCCTCTTGGAGCGCTTGGGGCTTCCGATCGAGCCTCCTGTGGCGATGCAGAAACTCGTCAAAGAGATGGGCAAGGATAAAAAGAGTGCCGGTGGTAAGATTCACTTGGTGCTTCCACGCGCCATCGGACGATGTGAGGTGTATTCCGTGGGGAAGGAGCAGTTGGCAACGCTGTTTAGCGAATAAAAAAGAAGTTGTCTAACAAGGTGATTTTGGTGTTTGCTCGCCCTCAAAATGCTCATTTACGCCCAGTAAACTCCGCTTTTTCGGGCTTCGCAGGCCTAAAAATCCCTCTTGTTATACAACTTCTACCAAAATGGGCTGCTCAACAAAAACTTGTTGGATACCCCCCTTTTTATTCGAATATGGTGCTTGTAATCAACTTCGTAGCCCCCTGATGGTGGCGCGTGTAGTCGCGGGCTATGCGGGAACGCTCTGCGAGGGTCTGTGCCTCATCGCGCAGGGGCGTAAACCACGCCGCCAGCTCCTCGTAATTGGTGATCGACGAGGCGGCGCCGAGCGAAATCAGGTCGCAAGCCTCCTTGAATTTCTTGTAGTTCGGGCCAAAGGCGATCGGGAGTCCGAACGTGGCCGCCTCCAACGTGTTGTGGATGCCGACTCCGAATCCGCCTCCGATGTAGCCCCACGAGGCATAACCGTAGGCCGAAGCCAGCAGACCCACCGTATCGAGAATCAGCAGTTGGGGCGTTCTCAGGTCGCTCTTGTCCGTGCATTGCGTGTAGCGCACGGCGCCTCCATGGGTCTGCTTGATGAGTTGCTCGATGCGACCCTCGTGCATTTCGTGCGGTGCGATGATGAATTTCAGCGTCGGGTCCTCGTTCATCAGGCGAATCAACAGCTCCTCATCCGGTGCCCATGTCGAGCCGGCTATAAAGAGTCGCTTGTCGCCCTTGAAACGCTCGATCAACTCCACCTTTTTTGCCTCGCGGGCAATCTCGGCCACGCGATCGAAGCGCGTATCACCTGCCACGGCCACGTTGTCGAAGCCCAGCTCCGAGAGGAGGCGTTTCGACTCCTCGTTCTGCACAAAGAGCAGCTCGAAGCTCTCCAGCGCCTCACGCCACGGGCCTCCATAGAAGCGGAAGAAGATCGAATTGCGACGGAAGATGGCCGAAATGACAAAGGTGCGCACCTGACGACGACGCAGCTCGGTGAGCATATTGAGCCAAAACTCGTATTTGACGAAGATGGCCACCTCGGGGTGGACGATGTCGAGGAACTGACGCACATTCTTGCGCGTGTCGATCGGCAGGTAGAAGATGTAGTCGGCACCTGCGTAGTTTTTGCGAATCTCGTAACCCGACGGGGAGAAGAAGGTGAGCAGGATTTTGTATTCGGGGTGCGAACGACGCAACTCCTCGATGATCGGGCGCCCCTGCTCGAACTCACCCAGCGAGGCGACATGAATCCAGACGATGCGATCCGTCGGGTCGATCTTTGCACGCATTCGCGCAAAGAGATCCCGACGTCCCTCATGCCACAGGCGAGCCTTCTCGTACTTGAATCCTACGAGACGAATCACTCCGGCATAGAGTATCATGATCCAATCATACAACCACATGACAGCCTGTTTTGCTTTTTTTGCGTGGCAAAAATAATACAAATAAATCAAAAAGACAAAACTTTACGCCTACCAGGCAAAGTCGGCAACCCGTTCGATCAGTTCCACTTGCATCCTCCCATCCGGCGCAACAAGCACCGAGGCGAGGTCAAACTGTACCTCGAACCCCTCGTAGCGACGGGCATAGACCCCCATGTAGAGCCTGCCGGCACGGTGCAGCGAGCGGATCTTTTCGGGCGTGAGGGCATCCTCGGGGGTGGTAAGCCCCTCCGCGCGGCGGGTCTTGACCTCGATCAGGTGCAACACGTCGTAACGGCGCGCCACGATATCCAATTCGTAGGCGCCGCTTCGCCAATTGCGGGCGCAAATCTCGTAACCGAGCCGTCGGAGATGATTGACCACCGCCTCCTCGCCCAGCCGCCCGATGCGGGCGCGTTCCGTTTCGTGTTGCTCCATCCTTATGGCGCTCGTTTAGTGGATGATGCGCTGGATCGAGTTGGCTCGATTGATCATTTCTTGCAACCCCTCCCGATCGTCGCGCTCGATCATTCGACGCATGAGCTGGAGCTGGTGAATGTGCTCACGCAGAACATCCAGCACGTTGTACTTGTTCTGCAAGAGAATCGGCACCCAGGTCGTCGAGGAGCTTTTGGCCAGACGAACCGTGCTCTCGAAACCACCACCCGCCAGGTCGAAGATGTGACGATCCTCGCGCTCCTTCTCCAGGACGGTGTTGGCCAGGGCAAAGGAGGTGATGTGCGAGATGTGCGAAACGTAGGCCGTGTGCAGGTCGTGCTCCTCGGCGCTCATGTAAATCAGGGGCGTCTCCAGGGCACGGAAAAGCTCCTCGATCGTGTAGAGGGCATCCTCGTCGCACTTCTCCCTCTCGCAGATGACCGTCGTGCGTCCCGCGAAGGCGCCATGCACGGCCGCGCGCGGGCCGCTGTACTCGGTACCCCACATCGGGTGTACGGCTACAAAGCGACCGCGTCGGGCGTGCTGCTCGATCACCTCGCACAGCTCTCCCTTCGTTGAGCCGAGGTCGATGACCACCTGCGGCTCTCGAACGCGATTGAGCGCCTTGACCGCCAGGAGGGGAATCGTATCCACGGGGGTGGCCAGCACCGTGAGGTCGGCCTCCTCGACGCCCTCTTCGAACGTAACGATGCGATCCGCCAAACCGAGCGCGAGGGCTTCGGCCTGACGCTCCTCACCGATCTCAAGCCCCAGCACCTCGTCGGCCAGACCGCGATCCTTGAGCGCCAGCGAGAGCGAACCTCCGATCAAACCAAGACCGGCAATAAAAACCTTCATACCTATTTATTAAATAAGAACTTCAGATCGTCACCGGCCTGCACCTCGTAGGGGGCAATGCCTTTCTTGAAGATGCGCATCGGACGGCTGCCGATAAGCTCCATCTTCTCATTTTCGTAGCGCAGGATGCAACCCTCGCGCAGACCGACAACCCAACGTTTCGGGTTGGCCTCGATGTACTCCAGGATGCGCTGCTCGCGCGTCTCGCCGGCGTGACCCTCGGGGTTGGCGTCGAGGAAGTGGGGGTTGATCTGGAACGGAATGGCTCCGATGGCGCGGAACGACGCAGGCTCGACGATCGGCATATCGTTCGTCGTGCAGATCGTCGGACAGCTTACGTTCGAACCGGCCGACCAGCCTACATAGGGCGTACCGGCCTTGATCTTCTTCAGGATGGCCTTCATCAGCCCCTGCTCCTGCATCTTTTTCGTCAGGGCAAAGGTATTGCCGCCACCGACGCAGATGGCCTCTGCCTCGCGGATCATCTTCACGGGATCCTTGGCGCGGTGTACCGACTTGACGCGAATCCCGATCTCCGAAAAACGTGCCTGCACCTTCTTTTCATAGGCGGCATACGAAAAAGTTACACCGGCATAGGGTACGAAGACAACCTCTTTGACCCCTGCGAGGAAATTTTCGATCTGGGGAAGCGGATAGCGCAGGTACTCCTCGCCTGCGTTGGTTGAATTTGAAATCAGAAGAAGTTTCATAAGTTGTTGTATTTTAGTTTGTTTCAATATCTATTGTTCTAAAAGTCGAAAAAATTGGCATAAAAAAATCATGCTCTTTTGCCAAAAGTAATAAAAAAAGTGTTATTTTTGCCCCAAATTGGGTAGGAAAATAGATTCTATACCAAATATTTGTTTAACTAAAAACTTAAAGTCATGTCTGAAATTCAAGCTAAAGTTGTCGAGATCATCGTTGACAAACTGGGTGTTAAGGAGTCGGAGGTAGTACCCGAAGCCAGCTTCACGAACCATCTGGGTGCCGATTCGTTGGATACCGTTGAGCTGATCATGGAGTTCGAGCGCGCTTTCGATCTCGAGATTCCTGATGATGCAGCCGAGAAGATCTCGACCGTAGGCGATGCTATCGCTTTCATCGAGGCTCAGAAGAAATAATCCGGCTTTTTAGAAAAAGCATCGCGGCAAGTTCTTTGTACACTTAAACTTTTATCATGGCAGAGAGAAGAGTTGTAATTACGGGCGTTGGCACGATTAACCCGCTGGGTAAGACCATTGAGGAGTATTTTATGAATCTTCAGGCAGGCTACTCGGCTGCCGCCCCGATAACCCATTTCGATACCGAAAAGTTTAAGACCAAGTTTGCCTGCGAAATTAAAGATTACGATCCGAACGACTACTTTGATCGTAAGGAGGCTCGTCGCTACGACCTCTTTACGCAGTATGCCCTGATCGCTTCCGATCAGGCGATCGAGGATGCCGCATTCGATTTCTCGAAGCTCGATCTGGAGCAGTGCGGTGTGATTTCGAGTTCGGGTATCGGAGGAGTAAAATCCTTCTTTGACGAATCTGTGGGCTATGCCGAGGGTGGTAACACCCCTCGGTTTAGCCCTTTCTTTGTACCTCGCATGATCATCGACATCGCGGCCGGTTTCATCTCGATGAAGCATGGCTTCATGGGCCCCAACTACTCGGTGGTTTCGGCCTGTGCCTCGTCGAATCATGCCATGATCAACGCCATGGAGACGATCCGCTACGGACGTGCGGATGTGATTGTGGCGGTCGGCTCGGATGCGACGGTCAATGAGGTGACGGTGGGCGCTTTCAACGCCATGCAGGCCCTCTCGACCCGCAACGAGGACTACGCGCACGCCTCCAGCCCCTTCGATAAGAACCGTGACGGTTTCGTGGTGGGTGAGGGTGCCGGTGCCTTCGTGTTCGAGGAGCTGGAGCACGCCTTGAAGCGTGGTGCAAAGATCTACTGCGAGGTGGTCGGTGGCGGCAATTCAGCCGATGCTTACCACTTTACGGCTCCGCATCCCGAAGGTCGCGGTGCCATCAAGTCGATGCGTGATGCCTTGCGCGATGCGCACGTTACGCCCGATCAAATCGACTACATCAACGTACACGGCACCTCGACCCCGCTGGGCGATGTGGCCGAGATCAAGGCCCTGTTGGAGGTCTTTGGCGAGGCGCTTCCCTCGATCAATATCTCCTCCACGAAGTCGATGCATGGCCACCTGCTGGGCGCTACGGGTGCTGTCGAGGCGCTGGCCTGCGTCATGGCGCTTACGCAAGGCGTAGTGCCTCCGACAATCAACTGCCGTGAACGCGATCCCGAGATTCCTGCCAACCTGAACCTCACGCTCGACAAGGCGCAACACCGCGAGGTGAACTATGCGCTGAGCAATACGTTCGGCTTTGGCGGTCACAACTCGACGATCATCCTGAAGAGATACCAACCCGAAAAAGCCGAGTAGCGCCGTGATTGATTTTTTGTTACGGCCTATCCGTCGTCGTTTCGGGCAGGATAAGCAATTCTATGCCATGGTTGATGATCTGTTCGGTTTCCTGCCGAGCAACATCGAACTCTACAAATTGGCGCTGATCCACAAGTCGGCCTCGGTCACGGTGGAGGGTCGCCAGCCTATCAACAACGAACGTTTGGAGTACCTGGGCGATGCGGTCATCGAGGCCGTGACGTCCGACTACCTCTTTATCGAATATCCCGACCGCGATGAGGGCTTCTTGACGCAGCTGCGCTCGAAGATCGTCTCGCGTCAATCGTTGAACCACCTGGCCGAGGAGCTGGGACTGGATCGCTATGTCATTTCGCATCATGTGCAGGGCGCTTCGCAGAAGCATATCTTCGGTGATGCCTTCGAGGCAATGATGGGCGCGATATACCTGGATCAGGGCTACGATTTTGTCAATCGCCTGCTGATCAATAAGATCTATGCGCAGTATCTGAATGTCGAGCGTCTCTCGGATTCGGAGACCGACTTCAAGAGCCGACTGATCGAGTGGTGTCAGAAGAATCACCACCAGATCGTCTTTGATACCGAGCGCGACAAGGATTACAAACCGAACCATCCGGTCTTCTACACGAAGGTGATGATCGACGACCTGGAGATGGGACACGGCGCGGGTGACTCGAAGAAGGAGGCCGAGCAGAAGGCCGCCTTCTCGGTGGCGACCTTTATGACCGACGAGCAGTGCGCCTCGATGCTGGATCGCGTCGATCGCATGGAGCGTCGTCATGGTGGTGACGAGGAGCAACGTATGGCGCAATAATGCGCCTTTTTTAATATGAATCATATCACCGATAAGATGGATGCACGCGGCGTGCAGGCGCTCAGTGATGAGGAGTTGCTGTCGCTGCTTGTAGAGGATGAGGCGGTGGCTCGGGAGCTGCTCGCAGCTTGTGGGTCGATTGCCAATTTGGCACGCGAGGAGCGGGCTCGGTTGCGTATGGTCGGTGGCCTGGGGCAGTCGCGTGCCCGCAGATTGCAGGCAGCCATCGAGCTGGGACGTCGGGTTGTTGCCGCGGAGGGTGACTCGGCCGCCGAGGTGATCACGTCGAGTGAAGATATCCTCCGCATCATGCGACCGCGCCTCGATGGACTGAAGTACGAGGAGTGCTGGGCGCTCTACCTGACCAATTCGAACCGCCTGATCGAGTGCCAAAAGGTGAGCCAGGGCGGTGTGCAGGGGACGGTCGTGGATCATAAACTGATCGTTAAGCGGGCGTTGGAGTTACTTTCCACGCGGCTGGTGTTGGTGCATAATCACCCGTCGGGTACAGCCGATGCCAGCGAGGCCGATCGACGACTCACGCGTCGGTTGAAGGAGGCGGCCGCGCTGTTCGATATTAGACTGCTGGATCATCTGATTGTCGCGCGTGAGGGCGATTTCTCGTTCAAGCGTGCCGGCTTGTTGTAAAATTATGCGATGGTGTAAAATTAAAGAGACTAAAGTCCCTTTTTTTTATGCCTTTTTCGTATCTTTGCCTTTTAGAAACAAAAAATATAAACAACATACCTTATGACACAGGAAGAACTCTTCAAAAAGTTGGTTGCTCACTGCAAGGAGTACGGCTTCGTATTCCCTTCGAGCGAGATCTACGACGGCCTGGGTGCCGTCTATGACTACGGCCAGAACGGCGTTGAGCTGAAGAATAACATCAAGCGCTATTGGTGGGATTCGATGGTTAAGCTCCACGAGAATATCGTGGGGCTGGATGCCGCCATCTTCATGCACCCCAAGACGTGGGAGGCTTCGGGCCATGTGGGCGCTTTCAACGATCCGCTGATCGACAACAAGGACTCGAAGAAGCGCTATCGTGCCGATGTGCTGATCGAGGATTGGATGGCCAAGCAGGACGAGAAGATCGAAAAGGAGGTCGAGAAGGCCCGCAAGCGTTTCAAGGATCAGTTCAACGAGGAACAGTATCGTGCCACGTCGCCCCGCGTGCTGGAGATTGCCGCCAAGCGTGACGAGGTGCACAACCGCTTCGCCGAGGCGCTCAATGCCAACGATTTGAACGAGCTGCGTCAGATTATCCTCGATTGCGAGATCGTCTGCCCGATTTCGGGTACGCGCAACTGGACCGAGGTGCGTCAGTTCAACCTCATGTTCTCGACCCAGATGGGTTCGACGGCCGAGGGTGCGAATACGATCTACCTCCGTCCCGAGACGGCGCAGGGTATCTTCGTGAACTTCCTGAATGTGCAGAAGACGGGTCGCATGAAGCTTCCGTTCGGTATCGCACAGATCGGAAAGGCCTTCCGCAACGAGATCGTAGCCCGCCAGTTCATCTTCCGTATGCGCGAGTTCGAGCAGATGGAGATGCAGTTCTTCGTGCGCCCGGGCACCGAGATGGAGTGGTGGAACAAGTGGAAGGAGACGCGCATGGCTTGGCACCGCGCCCTGGGCTTCGGTGACGAGAACTACCGCTTCCACGACCACGACAAGCTGGCTCACTACGCCAATGCCGCTACGGATGTCGAGTACAACTTCCCCTTCGGCTTCAAGGAGGTGGAGGGTATCCACTCGCGCACGGACTTCGACCTGTCGAACCACCAAAAGTTCTCAGGCAAGAAGATTCAGTACTTCGATCCCGAGACGAACGAGAGCTATGTACCCTATGTGGTGGAGACCTCGATCGGTGTGGATCGTATGTTCTTGCAGGTGATGTCGGCTGCCTATACCGAGGAGCAGCTCGAGGGTGGCGATCAGCGCATCGTGCTGAAGTTCCCCGCAGCCCTTGCTCCCGTCAAGGTGGCTGTGTTGCCGCTCGTGAAGAAGGACGGTATGCCCGAGGTGGCTCGCAAGATCGTCGATGAGCTGAAGTACGACTACAACGTGGTCTATGACGAGAAGGACTCGGTGGGCAAGCGCTATCGTCGTCAGGATGCCGTGGGTACGCCCTTCTGCGTGACGGTCGATGGTCAAACGTTGGAGGATGGTACGGTGACGGTGCGCCACCGCGATTCGATGCAGCAGGAGCGCGTAGCGATCTCCGAGTTACGTCGCATGGTCGATGAGGAGTGCTCGTACCGCAAACTCTTTAAGAAATTGAGCCTCTAAACAGCGATGGGGCGCGTCTTAGCCATCGACTACGGAGTGCGTCGCACGGGCTTGGCCGTGAGCGATCCGCTGCAAATGATTGCGGGGGGATTGACCACGGTCGAGACGAAGCAGTTGGAGCGCTTTTTGGCCGACTACTTCAGTCGGGAGGATGTCTCGATCATTGTGCTCGGTAAGCCGATGCAGATGAATGGAGCACCCTCAGAAACGTGGCGATTCATCGAACCCCTTTCGCGCCGTCTGAAGGCGGCCTACCCCGATAAGGAGGTGGTCTTCTACGACGAGCGATTTACCTCGGTGTTGGCCCATCGGGCGATGATCGACGGAGGCATGAAGAAGATGGCCCGCCGCGACAAGGCGGTGGTGGATAAGATTGCTGCCACGATTATTTTGGAGGACTATTTACAATTTAGACAATGATTTATCCGATTGTAATTTTTGGTGCGGAGGTGCTGCGTAAGCCTTCGGTGGAGATCGGGGAGGATTACCCCGACCTGAAGAAGCTCATCGAGGATATGTTCCTGACGATGAAGTCGGCCGATGGCTGTGGTTTGGCCGCCCCGCAGATTGGCAAGAATATCCGCCTCTTTGTGGTCGATTGTTCGGCCTGGGGCGAGGAGGATGAGACGTGCAAGGATTACCGCCGTGCTTTTATCAACCCCGAGATCTATGAGGTGTCGGAGGAGACGGATCTCTTCAACGAGGGGTGTTTGTCGCTCCCCGGCCTACACGAGGATGTACGTCGCCCGATAGCGATCAAGATGCGCTACCTGGACGAGAACTTCGAGGAGCACGATGAACTCTTTGAGGGCTTCCGCGCCCGCGTTTTGCAGCATGAGTACGACCACCTCGACGGCAAGGTCTTTACCGACCGTCTTGCCCCGCTGCGTCGCCAGCTCCTGAAGAGTAAACTGCTCGGCTTTGCAAAGGGTAAGTATCGTGCTGCCTACAAAACGAAGTAAAAAAGGTCTTTAACAAGGCCCTTTCGGCATCTGCCTTGCCTTTGCTATAAAGAGATTAAGGAGCGATTCTTTAATCTCTTTATTTTCTTTAATCTCCTTAATTCCTTTAATTCCCTTTTTTGCCCTTTCCGCCCTTTCACGCCTTTGTCAGCTGATAACGAAAAGAGGCCGCTCATCGAGCGACCTCTTTTCGTTATCTGAATCCGAAGATTACTTCTGGTTCAGGGCGGCGTGAGCCACTCTAATCGTGTGCTGATTATCTGATTATTGCGGTATTCGTGTAAAGCGATTTTACCTTTCGTTGCCGTTGTGTTGTTCTCTTTTATATTATATATAGGTACGCGGTTTCGGTAGTTTGCTACTCGTATTCATCATACTTTCCTTTGACTTTTATCCTTTCCACTTATACGCTCTTCTAAATCCGTTGTCCATTGCCTCTTTTACGGTAAATGCACAAAATTCACCTTCCTTGTCTATTTTCGTGTTCCAATATTGTTGATCAAATGGTAGGTGGTATATTTTATTACCTCCGTTTATATTACATTTAATCATAGGATATTCTCCCATAGGTACAATTCTAACTATGACACCAAGTTTTCTTGCAAATTCTTTAGCCGTATCAGAAAGTTCACCCGTGGTTACTAATACGGGAAAGATTTTTTCTGGATTAGAAAATAAAAAAGTCTCTCGTTGGGTTATTTTATAGTGCAAGGTCGTACCATACAATTGGCAAATGGTATTTTCGTGAACATATTTGTTTTGTCCATATCTTTTGCATTGTATAATATATGTTTTTCCATTTTTGTATGCGATAATATCACGTCCTAAATCTTCCAATTTTTTTTGTACACCAAAATCTATGACAGCGAATCCTTCATTCTTGAGTTTGTAACAATAATACATTTCGTATTCTACCCCAGCAACCCAACTGCTGCTACGCCTTCTCCGTTTATAGTTATCTAAAGCCAACTGGTTACGTTCGCATTCCCCCATTGATTTATATTCTTCCGGAGAGATATAATCTCTCGTTCTGTCATATTCATCCTGTAGTTGTTCTATGCTTATTGATCCTTTTAAGTCAATTGACGAAGATTCATCTTCTACATATTGATTCAATTCTGGGAAAAGCTTAAGTATGAAGTCATATTTATATCGAAGAACTAAGTTCTCTCGCTCTAATATTCGATATTTACCCTTTACCTCTTGAACAATAGCAGCAGCTTTTATTGCTGGCCTAACCTTATCTTTAAGATATTTTGCATCATCATCAAATGTAATTATATCTATGTCAGCCTTCATGGAGGCGACGTCGCTAAACGGGTTCTTAGTGAATAACAATTTCCTTAAATTCCCATTAGAGCGTTTTGCTTCCTCGTGGTGTTTATGTAGGGTTTCATGGTCATTGCATAATCTTCTATGGCTATCGCTAAGCTTTCTGTGTTTTTCATTTAGCGATTTATACTCTTTTTCTGTACGCTTAAGAGAGGTTCTTAGGTCTTGTATCCACAGAACAATGCCGGCTATGGCAATGAAGAATATAAACGTGAAATCTTCCATAAGGACTATTCAAGAGTTACCTGCCTCTACCCCTGCTGCTTCTTCTCGATAATCGTAACCTTTTAATGTTTGTCGAGCCTTTAATACATCCATGCCCACACAAACCCCTAAAATGGATAAATTACCATTGGGTAGAATTGTGAATATTTCCCTTTCCATTGAGTTTTAAGGTTAGTTTTTAAGATGTTTTATTTACTTTTCTTTCAACAAATAGTCGCTCGCCTTGGCCGAGGAGATTACGCTGTGG
>CAYOEE010000017.1:0-9692 GCA_964402935.1 uncultured Alistipes sp.
ATACAACTTCTACCCGAAAGGGCGTGTCCATAAAACTTGTTGGACACGCCTTTTTATTCCTGAAAACGACTGCGAAAGTGTTCTAAACGAGCTATTTTTAGGCACACAAAAAGGCGAAGAACGCAGCATACTAAGTGTATGTGAGCATCTTCGCCTTGCAGTGTAACGACAAAAGAGCCGTTTAGAACGCTTTCGCGCTATTTGGCCTCGTTAATTGCCGACAGCTTCTCAAACAAGCCCCCAAAGCCCTCGGCAATTTCGCGACGGAGAGCAGCGTAGTGCTTGCGAACGAGCGACTTATTGTGCGGCTCGGCCGGATTCATTGCCTTCTTGAAGAACTCGTTGCGCAGCTCGACGGCCTCCTGCATGACGCCCCAAATCTCCTCCTCCTTCGAGGGCTGGAAACAGATAGCCATGTCGCAGTCGAAAACAACCTCCTCCAAGCAGTAGTCAATCTGCTTTTTGAGTACTCTTAAATTTGCCATATTCTTTTTTTAATTTTAAGTGTTTCAATTATGCAAATATAGCAAATTGTTTCTAAAATTCAAATCTTTTTTCAATAATCGACCTCGCTCCCGGGCATGGCAACAATGATTCCGAGCGTTTCGCTCATCAGCAGTTCATCGCAACAGGGATCATCCTGTCGAGGTACGACCTCCTCCACAACCAGCTCCACAACCGCTTCGGGGGTCGGCTTCGGGGTCGGAGCGGGTGCAGGTTTCGGGGCTACGGCCACACGTTTCTCGACCAGTTCGCCCTCGCGGTACTTCACATCAACCTCGACACGGCGCAGGGGCGGCAGGGCCTCACGAGCCAGGAATTGCCACACTTCGGGCATCTTTTTCAGGGCTGCCTGCTTCTCGGCGGGGGTATGACTGCTATCGAGGATTTTCAGCGCCTCGTCACGACCAGCAATGGAGGATTGAGCCAACTTCTCGCGCACATCACTCCACGGCGCGATCGAACCACCAAGCACCACGTTGCACTCCTTGGGCAGTGCGAAGCGCTTGACGACATACTGCTTGAAGTTTTTGGCGCGGTGGTTGGCCAGCGAACTATTCATCGCCTCCGGCCCGTCGGGTGAGGCGTAGCCCATGATGTGAATCTGCTCAATGCTGTTGAGCGTATCTCGGACGTGATTCATCAGGTTTGAAAGTTCTTTCAGCTCCTCGGCATTGGAGCCCATGGCCTGATTCAGCGCCGCACTGCTGATGGCATAGTGCATCTCGTAGTCGGCCTCCTTGGGCGTGATAACGCGATAGTGGCGCACCTCTTCGTTGCCCTCGACGCTTTGCGAAACAAGCACCGAATCGGGCTGAGTGAGGGTGTGCCGGGCCTCGGCCTGAAGGCTTCCGATGAGTGCCACCGAGGCAAGAATAAAGGGATAGAATCTTTTCACAATACGATTTTTTAAGTGTCCTACCCCACCCCTCTCGCAAGAAACGTACCAGAAACAGAGGAGGCGAACCCGCCGAATCTTCGTTCGATTCGCTCGGATCCGCCTCCCGAAGGCTTCCGATCGGTGGGATTACTCCTCCTCGTTCTCCTGCGGCAGCTCGAACTTCGTAAAGCCGGCCTTGACCAGAATATTGAACCACGAGAAGCACTTCTTGATATCCGAAACGTGTACTCGGTCGCGGTCGTACTCGGGCAGCACCTCGGCAAATGCGGCCTTAAGCTCCTCGGCCGAAGCCTTGTGGCTGATCGCCTCCTTACCCTCGGTCTTCTCGTAGATACGCGTGAAGACATCGGCCAGGGCGATATCCTCACCCTCGGTGAACATCGAAATCTCCGTCAGGGCGCTCACGCGCGACGTCGCCGAGGCGTTCATGCGCTTGCCGTCGAGGAGCGACTCCACGATCACACCACGCTGCGACTGGGCAACATATTTGAAAAGTCCGGGCTGGCCCGAAATGGCCAAAATCTCTTTTAATTCCATAACTCTAAAAGGTTTTCGTATATTAAATGTTTATTTGTTATTCCTTGGTTTCATCCTTAACCACAATCTCATGCTGCTGGAGGGCAAAGTGCAGACCTACCTTCGGAAGCTCGACATAGAAACGTTCGTTGTAGGCGAAGAAGACGTTCCACAGATCCTCGTTTTTCGTCCAGGCACGCACCGTGAGGCGCACGCCGTTGTTCTCCAGCGCAGCGATCCATACCACGGGTGCCGGCTCGGCCAGCACGCGCTTGTCGGACTGCAACATCGAGAGGATCAGTTTTCGTGCCTGCTCCACATCGTCGCCATAGGTGAGCATCAGACTCCACTCGGCACGGCGGGTCGTCGCGGTCGAGTAGTTGTCGATAATGCCCGTGGCAATGACGTTGTTCGGGATGTAGATCGTCTGGTTATCCACCGTCGTGATGACCGTTGAGAAGAGTTTGATCTCCTGCACCGTACCCGACTGCCCCTGCGCCGTGATGTAGTCACCCACGCGATAGGGCTTGACAACCAGGATCATCACGCCACCGGCGAAGTTCTGCGCCGTACCGCTGAGTGCCATACCGATGGCCAACGTGGCAGCCGAGAAGATGGCCACGAGCGACGTTACGTTCACACCCAGCGTCTGGACAATCACCAGCAGCAAGACCAGGATCAACAGCACATTGACCGTATTGCGAATAAACGAGCGTAGCGAAACATCGACCTCCTTTTTCACAAAGATCGCATCCAGCAGACGCAACAGGCGACGAATCAACCAACGTCCCACCAAGAAGAAGGCAAGCGCAATAAGCAACTTAATAAGCACCCATACGGCCTGCTCCGTGAGCGACGAGAAAAGCTCCTGCATATCGAGGTTCATCAGCTTCTCGAGTCCCTCGGCAAACTTCTGCTTCTGCACGCTGTCGGGTAAAATCAACGGTTCGGTCGTTTCGGTTTGAGTATAGAGCGGATACATCATTTTGTTTTCTTTTGTTTTCTTTTGTTTTCTGACGCAAAAATAGGTAAAAAAAAGGGAAGTTTTTTAACTTTGTGGTTAATTTACGTTAAATGACCATTAAACTACCTTTCCATGCCACGAAACTACGGTGCTCGATGGATGATTTCAAGCCTCCTATTGCTCTTCACGAGTTGCGACGCGGCCTACGAAATGCCCTCGCAACACGGTGAGGAGCTGGTCGTAAATAGTACCCTCGGTGACTTGCGCACCCGCTATGCCGGTCAAGCGACGCAGATCGAGGAGGAACTGATTGTCAGCGGTCGCGTCACCTCGTCGGATCGGGCAGGCAACTTCTATCGCTCCCTAACGATCGAAGCGGGCGAGGCGGCAGCGGAACTAATGGTCGGACTCGATCACCTGCACAACGACTACCCCATCGGCACGAAGCTCTATCTGCGGTTGCAGGGGCTGACGGTCGGCGAGCAACACGGCATCGTGCAAATTGGCCGTGCAGCCGATCCTCATTCGGGATTTGCGACCGATTACCTATCTTCGAAAGCCTCCGTGGATCAACACATTATACGCTCCTCGGATCCCATTGCCGAGCCGATGCCGGCAACCTACCGTATCGAGGAGTTGCGACCCGAAATGGCGGGACGGCTGATCCGCATCGAGCAATTGACACACCACAGGGAGGAGGAGGCGACTGATCCTATAACCTGGGGCGGAGAGCACGTCTTCACCGATGCTGCAAACAATCTGATTTACACCTTTGTGCGCACTTATGCCGACTTTTCCGATCGGTTGATTCCTGCGCATCTATCGGCCCTGGTGGGTATTCTGCAATGCTCGAAGGGGCAAGACGGCAGTTATCGTTACCAACTCAAACCGCGCGATGAAGAGGATCTTGTTCCATAAGCTGCTCCCCGTCCTGCTGCTTTTCACGGCTTGCAACGAGGCGACCGACATCGACCCCGAACCGACCGATTTTCACTCGATCGCCTACCTCAAAAGCCTTTGCCGTGACTCCTCGACGGCCATTCGGCAGGTGATCCACATCACCGGCATTGTCACGGCCAACGACTACCTCGGCGAGTGGGATCGGCAGCTCGTTCTCGAAGATGAATCGGGTGGCATCACACTCTCGATCGAGGATCGGGAGCTATACCGTCGCTATCCGCTCGGCGCTCGGCTTCAAATCGCCTGCAACAGCCTGACGCTCTACAACTACGGTGGTCGCATCGAGCTGGGCATGGAGGCCGATCGGTATGGCCGTATCGGGCTGGATGCGGAGGCTGAAGCGGGTCACATCCTTTCCTCGACACCCTCCGCGGGGTTACCGCAACCGTTGGAAGTCGGAATCTGGGAGCTGACACCGCAACTGGTGGATCGCTATATCCGAATCGACAACCTCCGTTTCACCTCGTCGGGCACTTGGGCTTCAAACGAAGCCGTGCCGGAGGCGACCTACTATACCGAGCACACCGTGGAGGATGATCACGGAGCGACCTTGCAGGTGAGCGTTTGCCCGACGACCCACTACGCAAACGAGCCTCTGCCCGAAGGCAAAGGCTCGCTGTGCGGTATTCTGGACTACTTCAACGGCGTCTATGCCCTGCGCGTAGTCCACTATGGGGTATTTTTTCGCTAACGGCTACTCCTGCAAAGCCGCCCAAAGCATATCCTTCAGGCGCTGCACGTTCAGACCGGCCACCGACGAAATGAAGACCGAGGGAACACCCTCCGGCAGGTCGGCTTTCATCTGCTCGATCAGCTCCTCGTCCAGCATATCACACTTCGTAACGGCCAGCAGGCGCTGTTTGTCCAACAACTCGGGGTTGTACTGCGTCAGCTCGCCGAGCAGAATTTCGTAATCTTTCTTGATGTCGTCCGAATCGGCAGGTACCATAAAGAGCAGCACCGAGTTACGCTCAATATGGCGCAAGAAGCGCGTACCCAGGCCCTTGCCCTCGTGTGCGCCCTCGATAATTCCCGGAATATCGGCCATCACGAACGACTTGCCGTCGCGCACCTCGACAATACCGAGGTTCGGCTCAAGGGTCGTAAAGGCGTAGTTGGCGATCTTGGGTTTCGCGGCCGAGACGACCGACAAAAGGGTCGATTTGCCGGCATTGGGGAAGCCCACCAGACCGACATCGGCCAGCACCTTCAGCTCCAGCACGAAAGCCCCCTCATCACCCTCTTCACCGGGCTGGGCGTAGCGCGGAGTCTGATTCGTGGCACTCTTAAAATGCCAGTTACCCAGACCGCCACGGCCACCCTGCAAGAGGACGAGCTGCTGGCCATGCTCCGTGACCTCGCCCACCGGCACGATCTCCGTTTCGCCCGTCTCCTCGTTCTCCACGAGGCGCTTGGCCACCGTACCGAGGGGCACGGGGATGATGATATCCTTGGCATTCTTGCCCGAAGCACGCGCACCCGAGCCGCACTCGCCATCCTCGGCAAATTGGTGGCGCTGGTACTTGAGGTGAATCAGCGTCCAATACTGACGATCACCCTGAAGGATGATGCTGCCACCCTTACCGCCATCACCGCCATCCGGGCCGCCAAAGGCGACAAATTTCTCACGACGGAAGTGGGCCGAGCCGGCACCACCATGCCCCGAACGGGCAAATATCTTTACATAATCAACAAAGTTCGATCCTGCCATAGTATTGCTTCATTATCAGGGAGCAAAGATAATACATTTTTTCACGAAATCCTAAAAGCGCCAACCGACCCGAAGCGTGACAGAACGTGGCCGGGCATAGAGGTAGCGTGTAGGTTGCGGAACACGCATCGCGCCCGTATCGCTTCCTTGAAGCATCGAGCGCATCGACTCGTAGCCGTAGGCAATCTGCTCACGTCCCAAAAGGTTGGTAGCGTGGAGCGACAGGAAGAGGGCGTGATCTCCGAAATAGAATCGCTTGTAGAGCGACAGATCGAGGGTCAGAGCATCCTCCAGCCGCTCCTGCTCGGTAAAGAGGCGGAAAGGTTCTTCGGCCACTCCGTTTTGACGCGCCACGCGATCGGTGCGTCTTAGGAACGAAGGATCGACATAGCGTCCGCCGGCATAGCCACCGGAGAGGCCTACACCCCACCCATGCGGCGCGTAGTAGTTGAGCGTCACCGAAACTGTCAGTTCCGGAGCACCACCCACCCGACAATCGCGCAGGTGGCTCACCGCACCCTCCTCGATGATCCGATTATCGACATCGGCCAACACCCGCACCAACGGATCGCGCACATAGCGGTGCTCACCCCACGAGGCGGCAGCCGTCACGCTCCAGCGGTAGGCCGGACGCCACTCCAAAGCTCCCTCCACGCCGTAGCTCGCCCGACCGATGCCCTGCGCCGAAAGGTCGGCATAGCTACCGGCCAAATCATCGAAATAGCGCCTTGTCTCCACCCCGTCGAGGCGAAGCGTGTAGTAGGCAGAAAGCTCGAGATCAAGCCGCTCGGAGCGACGACGCAGGCGCATCTGCGCAGCATGGTAACGCTCCGCAGTCGGTTGCAGGATAGCGCGGTTGTTATAGAGAGGTTGCACAAAGAGTTGCTCCACGGCAGGAATTTCGGCACCCGTAGCGAGGTTCAGCTCCAGCTTCATCCGAGGCGAAAAAGCCCACTCGGCGTTGCCCTTCAAGCGATAGGGATTGAACTTTATCGCACGGCTCGGGCCGTAGGAACCACTCCCCGCGAACAGCTCTTTTTCGTAAAATCCCCGACGTTGCACCTCGCCATAGCCCACCTCACCGGCCAGCTCGGCACGCAACCGATCGCGCTGCCACGAGGCGCGCATCCAAAGAGCCGTTTCCGTGCGTCGCAAGGCATAATCGTAGCCGAAGCGATCTCCCTCGGCGATCTTACGCGAGGGGTCTTTCAGGTTGTTTTCTAAAAGGTTGCGATAGCTGTCATCGTCGATCAGATATTGGTCGATATCCGTCAGGAAGGCCGCGCCCAGCAGGTCGTTCATCTCCTTGTAGTAGCGCGTACGCTCCCAATCACCACGCACACCATAGTCGAGTGTCGTACCGTGCAGGTGGATCGTCAAGGCCACGCGCCCCTCCAGACGCATCGGCACCCGCACCCGATCCTCCAGGGCATAGATCGCTTCGCCATCGCCCAGCTTATTCTGCACGATCAACTCATCCCAATCAATCTGCGTGTAGCGACTATCGTCGATGAGCCACGCCTCCTCCGCGGCACGATCCTCGGTATAGGAGGGCATATAGCGATAGTTGTCGGGGAGCGGCGTGCGGGCATTGTACCACCCCAGAGCACTTTGACGGCTCACGCCCGCCTGAAAACCGACGGTGGCGCGCAACGTCGTCGCCTTCGAAAGCCGTTGTTCCCACTCCCCCATCACAAAGGGCAACCACTCGCGCCTCTCGCGTGCCGAGCGCACCTTGCCCTGCTGAAAGCCCCAGGAGGGGTTGTAATAGGGATCGTCGGTCAACGCAAAGGCCTCCTCCGTAGCAGCCGAGCGCAAACCGCGACGCGAAACGGGGAGCGTTGCAAAAAGGGTCAGGCGACTCCGCTCATGCCACGAGCGCGAAAGACGTGCTCCGAGGGTTACGGCATCGGTATAGACTCCCTCGATGCGGGCATCACGCCCCATGCGACCCTCCACGACCAGACCCGTTTGCCAAACGCCCAGATCGCAGTGTATTCGGGCCATAGCCCCTACGCGATAGTTGCGATCGGTCAGGTAGGCCGTAGCCTCGTAGGGATTCAGCGGAAGTGCCTCCGTAAAGCGATACTCCTGCACACCGCCCACGCGCCCCAACGTGCTGAGTCCCATTGCAGCACCCACATCGGAGAATTCCTCGCCACCCAACGCACGCACCGCCCTTTCGTGGCGATAATCGAGCGACAAAGCGTGCAGGGTGCTCTCCTCGCCCCGATACCCCTCGCCCCGACGGAGAATCGTCACACGCGGCAGGTTGTAGCGACTGGCCCGCCCGTAGAGGTCATCCGAGAGGTGGATGGCTCGATTAAACAACAAGGAGTCGGAGTAAGGCTCTTCCAACCTCAGCTCCGACTCCTCGTAGGGATAATACAAACCTTCCTTCTCGGCGATTTGAGCCGTAGCCGTCCACGACGACAACAGCGCGAGCACACCGAGCAGCTTTCTCATAATCAATTAGATACGACGCAGTACCTCACACAGCAGATCCCAGAACTTGGGTACGGTCGCAATCTCCAGACGCTCGTCGGGCGAGTGAACACCGCGCAACGTCGGGCCGAACGAAACCATCTCCAGGTCGGGGTACTTTTCAAGGAACAGGCCACACTCCAGACCGGCATGGATGGCACGCACCTTCGGTTCTGTCGAGAAGAGATCCTTATAGGCATTTACCGTAACCTCCAGCAGGCGCGACTGCGGGTTGGGATTCCAGCCCGGGTAGCCGTCCGTATGGGCCACATCGGCACCCGCCAGCGAGAAGACCGACTCGACCATCTGTGCCACATAGGTCTTGGCGCTCTCGACCGACGAACGCTGCGACGAGGTGACGACAATCGTCTCGTCATCGACAAACTTCACCGAGGCCAGGTTAGTCGAAGTCTCCACCAGACCGGGCATGGCAAACGACATCGAAATCACACCGTTGGGCACACCCACCAGGGCGTAGATCAGTGCATTCTGCGTCTTCAGATCGAGCACGCGATCCACCTCGGGCATCTCGTTAAGCGTGATTTTGAAGTTCGGCTCGCGGAAGCGGAACTCCTGCTCCAGATCGGCCGCAAAGAGGCGGTAACGCTCCTCGAAATCGGCCTTATACTTCGTCGGTACACCGAAAATAGCATACGCCTCGCGCGGAATGGCGTTGCGCAGGTTACCACCCGAGAAGTAGCTCAGGCGCAACTCGCAGCTCTCGATGCCCTCCCACATCAGGCGGGCCACAGTCTTGTTCGAATTCACACGACCCTTGTCGATATCGTCACCCGAGTGACCACCCTGCAGATCCGACACATCAACGCGGTAGAAGGCATAGTTCTTCGGCGAGGGCTCCATCTTGGCGTGGAACGTGGCGATCGTATCAATTCCGCCGGCGCAACCGATAAAGAGTTCCCCTTCATCCTCCGAGTCGAGGTTCACGAGGTACTTGCCCGTCAGCATCCCCTCGCCCAGCTCGAAAGCACCCGTCAGACCGGTCTCCTCATCCACGGTAAAGAGCGCCTCAATCGGACCGTGGGGTACGGTTTCGTCCAACATCAACGCCAACGCGGCCGCCATACCGATACCGCAGTCGGCACCCAGGGTCGTACCCTCGGCCTTCACCCAGCCATCCTCGATGCGGGTGCGAATCGGATCGTTCTCAAAGTCGAACTCCACGTCCGAATTCTTCTCGCAGACCATATCCATGTGCGACTGCAGGATCACCGTTTCACGATCCTCCATGCCCGCGGTGGCCGGCTTACGCATCACCACGTTGCCGATGGCATCTTTCTTATAAGCAATGCCGTGCTCCTCGGCAAACTTCACCAGGTACTCGATAATCTTACCCTCCTTCTTCGAGGGGCGCGGTACGCGCGTAATGGCGTCAAACTGTTCCCAAACGAGTTTGGGTTCAAGATTCGTAATTGCTGACATGAATTATTCCTTTTATTTATGCTTAACTTTATTCTATCATTTCGCGTTCTGTAAAGCCGTCCTCGCCGCCAGTGGCGGCGTTTGCAGATTTTACCCACCCCCAAACCCACGCCTTGGGCAGGGGCTTGGTCGCTTCGCTCCCTTGGGTGGAGCTAACGACCGTGAGTATATTTTCACTATAATTATTCCAATACAGAGTCAATTATTTCTTTGAT
>CAYOEE010000017.1:9792-14271 GCA_964402935.1 uncultured Alistipes sp.
CGTGAGTATATTTTCACTATAATTATTCCAATACAGAGTCAATTATTTCTTTGATAATTTGAAAATTATTCTCATCCATATCATCTAACGAGCAACAGAAAACCAAACGTTCTATCACGGGATCTGCAACAAGCAATACCCGCGACACATTCGCCTCACCTAAATCATTTTCACTCCTATAATTATGGATAATACGCCACCCACAAAAAGTTCCTTCCTGGATAGATTCTGCTCGTTCCTTAATAATATTTCGCTGTTTCTCTATTTTATCATCAAACTCTTTTAACTCTTTCTCATATTTGGCAATTTCTTGTTGAGCCTGACGGCGCGCTTCTAATGCAAATGCGTTTTTACCTCCTATACTCCATAAAGCATTCAGACTTTTCGCTCTATTTAATTCAGTTTCTATCAAATCTCGCTCTTCATCATTCTGAAGTTTACGCAAGGAAATTGCCGCTTTATACGCCTTCAGATCTGTATAGATAGAAACAAATGCGCTATCCACTCGAGTACTTATAGATTCATAAGAATCCGGATAATACAAAATTTGTTTCATGATATCATTTACCAACACTTCGGCTTTTTTCTCTTTCGAAGGAGTACAACCACTTATAGCCAATGCAATCATTGCAAAAACAAGGCATATTGAACTATTGATTTTCATAATATCAACATTTATCAAAGTATGGATGATGCAAAAATAGGATAATTTCCGATAAATTCCTACCTTTGCGCGTGAATAATAAAAATGCATATGCACAAATCAGGCTTTGTAAACATCATCGGTAACCCGAACGTCGGCAAATCGACGCTGATGAACCAGCTCGTGGGCGAGAAGCTCTCGATCATCACCTCCAAGGCACAAACCACGCGTCACCGCATCATGGGCGTTGTCTCGGGCGAGGATTTTCAGATCGTCTATTCCGACACGCCGGGCATCCTGAAGCCCTCCTATAAGTTGCAGGAGTCGATGATGAAGTTCGTCACGGGCGCCCTCACGGATGCCGATGTGATTCTCTTTGTCACCGACACGGTCGAGGAGACAGATCGTGCAGCGGAGATTCTTCAAAAGCTCAAAAAGACGTCGATTCCGGTCATTGTGGTCGTGAACAAGGTCGATCTTTCGAACCCCACGGCACTCGAAGCATTGGTCGAGAAGTGGCATACGGAGCTTCCCGAAGCACGCATCGTACCCGTTTCGGCCAAGGAGTCGTTCAACATCGAGCCGCTCTTCCAGACGATCCTCGATCTGCTGCCCGAAGGCCCTGCCTACTACCCGAAAGATACACTCACGGACAAGACCCTGCGCTTCTTTGCCTCGGAGATCATCCGCGAGAAGATCCTCAAATTCTACGACAAGGAGATCCCCTACTCGTGCGAAATCGCCATCGACACGTACAAGGAGGAACCGACGATCGACCGCATCTCGGCCACGATCTACGTTTCGCGCGACTCGCAGAAGGGCATCGTGATCGGTCACAAGGGCGAGAAGCTGAAGAAGGTGGGCCGTGCCGCCCGCGAGGATATGGAGGCCTTCCTCGACAAGAAGGTCTTCCTGCAACTCTACGTCAAGGTCAATGACGATTGGCGCAACAACGACCGCGAGTTGCGTCGCTTCGGTTACGAACTCGAATAATAAACCCGCCCATTCAATCGTTTCACGTTTCAGATGCAACTTTTCAGACGACTCCTTTTGGCGCTCCTGCTCCTCGTTCTGACCATCGAGGCCAATGCGCAATACAACCGAGAATACTTCTTCTGGGTGGGTCGTCGTTGCATGATGAACAACGACTATCAGGAGGCAATTCGCACGCTCAACACCCTGCTGCGCTTCGACGAGGAGGCCTTCGAGGGTTACTTCCTGCGCGGTATCGCCAAATACAATCTCGACGACCTGCTGGGTGCCGAGGCCGACTTCTCGACCGCCATTCGGCTCAATCCGGTCTATACGCAGGCTTACACCTACCGTGCCATTACACGCTCACGATTAGGAAATTACGACGATGCACTTCAAGATTTCCGTGAGGCAATCGACCTGCGTCCCGACCTCCCAGGCCCGTACTACAGCCGTGGCGTAACGCGCCTGCTGAATCAGCAATTCGAGGAGGCTATTTCCGATTTCGACAAATTTGTCCGTCAGGAGAACAAGGTGGCCGATGCCTACATTTGTCGCGGACTGAGCTACCTGCACCTGAAGGATACACTGAAGGCCTACGAGGATTTCGAGCTGGGCATCCGCACCAATCGCGAAAGCCCCAACGGTTACAATCGTCGCGGTGCGCTCTATATGCAGCAGCGTCGCTTCCCTGAAGCCGAAGCCGACTTCAACAAAGCCATTTCGTGCGATTCGACCTACCTGGTTTCCTACTTCAACCGCGCGCTGGTCTATTCCGACACGAATCGTCCGATGGCCGCCCTGGCCGATTTTGACAAGGTGATCAGCCTCGACTCGACGAACTCGCTCACCTACTTCAACCGAGCCATTCTGCGTAGCAACATCGGCGACTACAACCGCGCCCTGGAGGATTACGACAAGGTGGCCCTCTACTCGCCGAACAACGTGCTGGTCTATTACAACCGCGCCAATGTCCATGCCCAACTCGGCGAGATCGAAAAGGCGATCGAGGACTACTCGTCGGCCATCGAACTTTACCCCGACTTCGCCAACGCCTACATCTACCGCGGGCGTCTGCGTGCCCTGATGCGCGACCAAAAGGGAGCGCGAAGCGACCAGCAGACGGCTCAAAAGAAGATTGCCGCCTACAAGGCGCGTCTGAGCGACAGCACCTACTCGATCTATGCCGACACGACGCAACATTTCGACAAACTGCTCTCGTTCGACAGCAAATTTGCCGGCTCGACCTTCAACCGCATCACGGCCCAGGGCGGTAGCCGCGACGAGATGCGTCTGTTGCCGCTCTTCAAATTCACGCTCACGCAGCGCGATACGGCCATGGTCATGTCGCGCTACAACCCGAAACGTCTGGAGGATTTCCTCAAGCGCATCGACAACCCCTATCTAACGCTCTCGTTGCACGATTCGTCGCTCGCGGCCGATACGCTCGTGATGCTCGACAAGGAGTACGCGCAACAGATCAACGTGAGCGATCCCTCGTGGATCGACCTCTTTGAGCGCGGTATCTCGCAATCGCTCATCAAGCAGTACACCAACTCGGTGAACACCTACACCTCGGCCATCGAGCTGAACCCCTCGAATCCGTTCCTCTACCTGAACCGTTCGACGACGCGCGCCGAGATGATCGACTTCATCTCCTCGATCGACAATTCGTACCAACGCATCACGATCGACTCGGACCCCGCGAACCGACTGCACAACAACTCGAAGCGCACATACAGCTACGACGAGGCGACGGCCGACCTGAACAAGGTCATCAAGCTCTACCCCGACTTCGCCTATGCCTACTACAACCGCGCCAACCTCAGTGCCCTGTCGGGCGATCTGCCGGCAGCCTTCGAGGACTACACGAAGGCCATCGAGCTGAACCCCCACTTTGCCGAGGCGTACTACAACCGCGGCATCGTACAGATCTTCATGAAGGATACACGCAAGGGTTGCCTGGACCTCTCGAAGGCGGGCGAGCTGGGAATCACAGAGGCCTACGAGGTGCTCAAGCACTATGCTCCGATAAACGACTAAACAAACTTAAATTCAAATAACTATGACGCAAACTTTGACACAAAAAATGAACGACAAATGGTACCTTCGTTGGGGTGCGTTGATTCTCATCGCCTCGATGATGTTCTTTGCCTACATGTTTGTCGATGTAATGTCGCCGCTCAAATCGCTCATCGAGCAGGAGCGCGGCTGGGACAGCACGACTTTCGGAACGTATGCCGCCTCGGAGTACTTCCTCAATGTCTTTGTCTTCTTCCTCATCTTTGCCGGTATCATCCTCGACAAGATGGGTATCCGTTTCACGGGTCTGTTGTCGGCCTCGCTGATGGTCGTCGGTGCCGGTATTAAGTACATCGGTATCACGGATTGGTTCCAGACCACGGAGTTTTGCGCCTGGCTCGGCTCGTGGTGGACGTCGTTCCCCGCCAGCGCCAAGGTCGCTTCGCTCGGTTTCATGATCTTCGGTTGTGGTTGCGAGATGGCCGGTACGACCGTTTCGAAGGCCATCGCCAAGTGGTTCGAGGGCAAGGAGATGGCTCTCGCCATGGGTATGGAGATGGCCATTGCCCGCCTGGGTGTATTCGCCGTGATGTGGCTCGCCCCGATGGTTTCGGGCTGGTTCGACCAGTCGATCGTAGCTCCCGTGGCCTTCTGCACCGCCCTGCTCGTGATCGGTCTTTTGAACTACGCGATCTTCGTCCTGATGGATCAGAAGTTTGACAAGCAGCTCGTAGCAAGCGGCGAGAAGAAGGAGGAAAGCTCGGAGGAGGAGTTCCATATCAAGGACCTCGGCAAGATCTTCTCGTCGAGGATGTTCTGGTTGGTGGCGCTGCTCTGCGTAC
>CAYOEE010000018.1:0-13954 GCA_964402935.1 uncultured Alistipes sp.
CATCGTGCTCGACATCATGACCCACAAGTGCTAAACGCTTCCAATAGGAACAACATAACGAGCGGAGTTCACATTGCGTGAACTCCGCTCGTTTTTTAAGACATCTGAGACAGTAGCCCCAGTAGCCTCAGTGGCCTCAGTGGCCCCAGTAGCCTCAGTGGCCTAATTTTAGGCAGTTACTCAAATAGCACTCCGTTGCCGTCCGCATCGAGCGTTTGCGCCAGCTTGTCGATATTGAGTGAGCGAGCCGAGGCATCGACAATCTCTTTATAGACACCCCCTTCGCGGTAGAGCGAATCGGGATCACCCGACTGCTCGACACGGCCATCCTTCATGGCGTAAATCACATCGCTATCTATGATTTGCGAAATGCTGTGCGAGATGATAATCACCGTGCGGTCACGTTTGATGGCATCGATGCTCGCCTTGATCTGCTCCGTAGCCACGGCGTCGAGCGAGGCGGTCGGCTCATCGAGGAAGATGATGGGCGGATTCTTCAGAAACATACGCGCAATTGCAATGCGCTGCTGCTGACCACCCGAGAGGAGCTGTGCGTTTGACTCAAAGCCATTCGGCAGGCGCATGATCTGGTCGTAGATATAGGCCTTGCGTGCCGCCTCCTCAACCTCCTCGCGCGTGGCCGTGGGGCGACCGTAGCGGATATTCTCCTCGATCGAGCCGTCGAAGATGTGGTTTTTCTGCAACACCATGCCGATGTTTTCGCGCAGGAAAGCCGTGTCATAATCCTTCAGCTCTACCCCATCGAGTGTAATCGATCCGCAATCGGGGTCGTAGAATTTCACCAGCAGGTTCAGCACGGTCGATTTACCTGCACCCGAAAGTCCTACCAGAGCCGTGATCTTGCCACTCTCGATCTTCATGTCGATCCCATGCAGGGCCTTCGTGCCGTTGGGATAGGTGAGACCCCGCAGAGGCAGAACGTACCTTGAATCTGTTGCGGACGATGCTCACCCGACTTCTCTCGCTCCCCGTCCGCCTCCAAAATATCGAAGAAACCCTCGGCATAGATCAGCGCATCGTTCATCTGGTCGAAGATGCGTTGCAACTGCGTAATGGGGGCGGTGACATTCGCAAAGAGCATCACATGATACATGATCTTACCGATCGTCATACCCGGGTAGTCGATCAGCACGAGGTAGGCCGTCAGGATGATGATCAGCACCGTACCCGTCTGGCGCACAAAGCTTTTCAGACCGTCGAAGTAGAACGAGGTCTTGCGCACCTGCATCTGATTATCCGAGAAATTGCTCTGCAACTGCCACTGCTTGTCGCTCTCGATCTCCTCGCGGTTGAAGGATTTGATGACGTTGATACTCTCGATGATGTTCATCACCCCGTGGCTCTTCTGCTCACGCAGCGAACGCATATTGCGTCGCCACCCTTGCAGACGACGCGCCTGCCGAATCGTGATCCAGATGTAGATCGGGACGATGAAGAGCGCCGTAAGACCCACATAGAGGTTGGCAGCAAACATCAGCACGAGAGCCAGAATGGCACTCATGAAAAGGGGCAAAAGGTCGATGAAGAAGTTCTGCACCGACGATGAAAGGCTGCTCACACCTTGGTCGATGCGCGTTTGGAGTTTACCCGTTTCGTTACCCGTAGCCGTAAAGAAGGCCATGCGGTAGCGCAACATGTGGTCGATGACCGCTTGCGAGAGATCCTTCGAGACGTTGATGCGCATCTTCTCGCCAAAGTAGTTCTGCGCGAAGGTAATACCAGCCGACAGCAACTCCTTGCCCAGCAGGACAATCGAGATGATGGTCAGAATATGGGCCGCGACGCTCCACGCCACGCTCCCCTTGATTACCAGGTCGTTGATGGCATCGACCGTCTTGTCGAGCACCACGGCATTGATCTGGGCGATGAACGACCCGACAAGGGTCAAAATCAGCGTCAGTACCACCAACTTACGGTAGGGGCGCACATAGGGACTTATTTTACGGAAAAGGGTCAGTAGGTTCATCTGTTGCGGTTCTCGTAGCGCTAAAAAAGTTCGCCGAACTTGGTTTCGGGTGTAAAGCCTAAGTGCTTGTAGGCCAACTCGGTCACCTCACGGCCACGGGGCGTGCGCTTCAGGAAGCCCTCCTTGATGAGGAACGGTTCATAGACCTCCTCGATCGTACCCGAATCCTCACCGACAGCCGTGGCGATCGTATTGAGTCCCACGGGTCCGCCCTTGAACTTCTGGATGATGGTCTGCAAAATCTTGTTGTCCATCTGATCCAAACCGCGCGCGTCGATATTCAGGGCCGAAAGCGCAAACTTCGTAATTTTCAGTTCGATGCGACCCTCGCCCTTGACCATCGCAAAATCTCTTACGCGGCGCAACAGCGCGTTGGCAATACGCGGCGTACCACGCGAACGCATGGCAATTTCAAGCGCGCCCTCGTCGTCGATTTCGATGTCAAGGATACGCGCCGAGCGCTTCACGATACCGGCCAGGACGGGCGTATCGTAGTACTCGAGGTGGCAGTTGATACCGAAACGGGCACGAAGCGGCGAGGTCAAAAGGCCGCTGCGCGTCGTAGCACCGATGAGCGTAAAGGGAGCCAGCTCGATCTGAATCGAACGAGCCGAAGGGCCTTTGTCGAGGACAATATCAATCTTGTAATCCTCCATAGCCGAGTAGAGATACTCCTCGACGATGGGCGAGAGACGGTGAATCTCGTCGATAAAGAGCACATCGCCCGGATTGAGGTTCGTCAAAAGACCCGCCAAATCACCCGGTTTGTCGAGCACAGGGCCGGACGTAAGACGCAACTGTGCCCCCATCTCGTTGGCGATAATGTTGGCCAGGGTCGTCTTACCCAAACCCGGAGGGCCGTGCAGCAACACATGATCGAGCGAGTCGCCGCGCATCAGTGCCGCTTTGATGAAGATACGCAGATTTTCAACAATCTTCTCCTGGCCGGCAAAGTTGCCAAGCTCCTGCGGACGAATCTTGTTTTCGAAATCCAGGTCGCTCTCCGTATTGCGAATGATAGACATAATCGAAGGTTTGTTTCTGCGAAATTACAATAAAAAAGCGAGAAAGTGAAGCTTTTGTTTTTGATTTTTCAGAAGCCTCCACGACATCCGCTCCGCCCGGGGATAAAATTCAACCTTTTTTCAGCCATTTTTCGGCCATTTTCAGCTTTTTTTTCTAAATTTGTAAACGATTCACCCCATGGGTGAAGTGTTCGAAAAGCCCATAAAACAACGATCGCCTGATTTACAACCTACGAACTACTACTGCTTATGGTACTGACCCTGAATATCTGGAAAGACTTGTTCGAAAACGGCATGAATTTGCAATATAAGAATCCCGACACGGAACAGCTGCAAACGTGGATCGGATCGCTTCAAGAGATGGGCGACGAAACCTCCTGCTGGGTTTTGGCGGCAGCTGCTTTCATTTTTTGCATCAGCGTGATTTACATGCTGTTTCCGGATCGCAGTCGCCGATGTATTGACTGTATCACGCGCAATCTCCTCCCGATAGCACTGGTCGTTTGGATTGCCGGTGTGTGGATCTACATGATTGGTCTGTATGATGTCCGCCTCAACGGATGGGGCGTGGCTCCGCGTGCCGTCATTGCATCGTTCGGTATGTTCTTGGGGTCCATCGAATTGGGAAGCATTACCGAAGCTTTCCGCACCAATGCCTGCTACATGGCGGCTTTCTCCTGCATACACTTTACGGCCGTCGTGATTTCGTTTCTCTTCTTAATCAAGCAGATCGGATTCCGTTTTTGGGCATGGTTGAATCTTGGTTTCCAATCGCTTTGGAGACGTGAGCACGTTTATATCTTTTGGGGCATGAACGACGAGTCGATTCTGCTGGCCAAGAGCATCCGCAAGCGGGAGGAAGAATCATTGATTGTCTTTGTCAATACGAACGATCTGCACGACAAGGCTCAAAGTGGTTCGATCGACATGAGCAACATCCTCGATCTGATCACACTCCGCAGCAAGGAGATCGAGCACATCCTGCAGATCAAGCATGCGGTGCTCACCAACTGCCACACGGAGCTTAGCACTGCCCGTGAGTTGAAGGACAAACTCTTTTTCAAGGCGCTCCACATGAATTGCCTGGGTAAGATTATCAAGCGATCGAAGCATATTCATTTCTTCCTGCTTTCGGACGATGAAGAGATGAATATTCTCTCGGCCGTGAAGCTCCAAAATGCCCTCTCCCCGATGGCTCAAACCAAGGAGGCAATCACGCTCTATGCACACGCCCGCAAGGGACGCAAGAACGAGATTTACGACTACTACTCGCTCTATAATGCGGCAAGCAAGCAGAAGAAGAGCGGATCGGCCAATGTGATCAAGATCAAGCTGATCGACTCGTCGAATTTGGCAATCACCTACCTCAAACAGCATTTCGAGCACCACCCGATCCATCTGGTGGACATCGACCCGACGACCGCAACCGTCACCTCTCCGTTCCATGCGTTGATCATCGGTTTTGGCGAGGTGGGACGCGACGCCTTCCGCTTCCTCTACGAGTTTGGCGCCTTTGTCGGTCCGGATGGCAAGCGCAGCCCCTTCCACTGCCACACCATCGACGCCAACATGGCTCAAATCGAGGGTGCCTATCGCAGCGCGACAACCGGCATTGTCGATCAACACCTGACCTTGGTCGATACGGCCATCGGCACGGGGTTATACCACCAAACGATCGATCGTCTCATCGAGCAGCTGAATTATGTGATGATCTCGATCAATGACGACGACCTGGCTCTGGCTACGGCCGTACGTCTTTATCGCCAGGCGATGCAGTGCCGCAACAACAACCTGAAGCACTTCCGCATCTATGTTCATTGCCGCGATATGAGCCACCTGAAGCGCATGCGGGAGGTCGCCGAGCTGTTGAACGGTGGCAACAACAATTGCGGTGGCAAGATTGTCATCTTCGGCGACAAGCAGGAGCTATACACCTACGACCTGATCATCGACAACAAGATCGAGCAGGAGGCCAAGCGCTACCACAAGCAATATGAGCTGACCGCCCCGATCTTCCTCTCCAAGGAGGAGGAGAAGCTACCGATTGAGCAGCAAAAAGCAATCATGGAACAGCAGCGCGACAAGAAACGCGCCACCGATGTCGATACGCTTTGGAAGCAATCGTTTGAGGCCGAGGGTATCCAAGAGGGCGCAGGGCTTGGAAAAATCCAGGATATGATCCGTATGCGCGAACAGAACATTGCCAACACGCTCCACAAAGAGACCAAGGCGCTCCTGCTCGGCGTCAAGGCCGATGATCACAAAGCGCTGGAAGCATGGAACAAGGTCATCCAAACCCGAGAAATCGGCACGGTGACCTACGAGGGCATGAAAAATGAGCAACCTCGATTGGATAACGTGGCTCGTTGCGAGCATATCCGTTGGGAGGCCTCGCACCAACTCATGGGATACGCCTGCGACACCGAGAAGAACCACATCCGCAAGACACATCCCGATATGCGCCCCTGGGAAGAGCTTACAGAACTGACCAAATCCTACGACTACAACGTCGTGGATACCGGCCTGCGTCTCATGTACGAGGCGGTAAAAAAGACCGATAAAAATCCACAAAAATGAAACAGTACATTCCGCAACCGATTGACACAAAAGAGGTAACGCTCCCCGAGGAGCTGGTGGAGCTGGTGGAGGCGATGTCCAAGAATGTCCACGAGGTGTGGGCCGAAACGCGCATCGAGCAGGGCTGGACATTTGGCCCCGAGCGAAACGACTCCCTGAAGCACCACCCCTGCCTGATACCCTACGAGGAGCTGCCGGAGGAGGAGCGCGAGTACGACCGCAATACCGCCATCGGCACACTCAAGCTGATCCAAAAGCTCGGTTTTAAGATTACGCGATAGCTTTTCAGATGGGACAAACGACCTAAAAGGATGGGGCTGTCCAACAATTAAGAAGCTGTTTGAATTTGTTTACGAAATTATTTTATAAGCTGGTTTGTGGCTATTATTTCGGGTGATTTGAGGCGCATAGGGGTTCCTATGTAACGAAAATCAGCCGAAAAAAGAGTCGTAAACAGCATAAAAGAATGAAGTAAATAAATTTAAAACAGGTTCTAAGTTGCGGCAGCCCCTTGTCTTCAGAAGTTGTATTGAAAGATTATTTCGCTTGATCTATTTCGCGGATATGCTTTCCGTCATAATCGCCAAACCAATCGTGCAGTTTCAGGCGTGCCTTTTGGCGCACCTCGTCCGTAATGTTGGCCACCACGCGGCTCAGCGCCCACACCAAAGCCCCTAAATCGTCGCCAAAACCGGCCAAGGGAATAAAGTCGGGTACCAAGTCCAGCGGAAGAATAAAATAGCCCAAAGCACCGTAAATGATGCTTTTATCCTTGGTCGAAGTCTGAGGGCTTTGCAGGGCATAATAGAGTAGCAGCACGGCATATACAGCCTTGATACCTGCCTTTTTGGCGACGGCGGTCAGCTTATTCATCAACCCCTTTTCGGAGTATCCGCCACCATATTTTTCGAGATTGTCGGGTCGATTCATCATCTAACTATATGAAGGGTTCTACCAACAAACGGATTGCACGGGCAGTTTAGTATAGCAATCAGCGGTCAGCGGTCAGCTTTTTAAGGGTGCTTAAAGATACTTAAAGGTGCTTAAGGGTGCTTAAAGATGTACCTTAAGAAACTTTAAGAAACCTTAAGGCACTTTATCTTTCCTCTTTCCTCTTTCCTCTTTCCTCTTTCCTCTTTCCTCTTTCCTCTTTCCTCTTCGCTTCCTACCCTTCGATCCACGCGGTGAGGAGCTTCAACCGATCATTCGCCGGTCGCATTTCGAGGCACTTCGCCTCGGCGGGCACGAGCACCGTTTCGCCCTGGCGGATCGAGATCGTGCGTCCCTTATCATCCTTGAGCGTTCCCTCTCCCACCGTGCAAACCAACACCACAAACGAGTCGAGCCAATCGAGATCGAGCACCTGCGGACGGCTCAAATCGAAGAGCGTAGCCGTAAAATGTTCGTTGCGCACCAACTGCACCGCCTCATCCTTGCGCGGGGTGTAGTGGGTCTGATAATCGTCGAGGCAGGTATAGTCGATCGCCTCACGCGCCAGCTCGGTGTGCAGTTCACGGGGTTTTCCATCGGCTCCCGGACGGTCGTAGTCGTAGATGCGATAGGTGATATTCGAAGGTTGCTGAATCTCGACCACCATCGAACCGGCACCGATCGTATGGATACGACCCGCAGGCAGGTAGAAGAGATCGCCCGGCTGAATGGCATACTCGGCCATCAGCTCCACCACACGGTGCTCCTCAACGGCCTCGTCATACTCCTCCGGAGTAACGGGGCGATTAAACCCGACACGCAGACGCGCCTCGTCATCGGCACGCACTACATACCACATCTCGCTCTTGCCGCTGCAGGCGTGGCGTTCACGCGCCAAGCGATCGTTCGGATGCACCTGAATCGAAAGATCCTTGCGGGCGTCAATAAACTTCACCAAGAGCGGAAACTCCTCCCCGAAGCGGGCGAAGTTGGCTCTACCGACGAGTTTCTCCCCCTCACGCACAAGCAGCTCACGGAGCGTAAGGCCACAATCGGGTCCCTCGGCAACGATCGACTCGTTCTGCGCAAGACCCGACAACTCCCAGCTCTCGCCGATCTGTTGTTCAGAAGTGACCAAGCCTTTATAGGGGGCGATGCGTTCGCCACCCCACACGAGGCACTTCAATATAGGATGAAACTTCAGCATATCAACGCATTACACATCACACGCCGGATGTAGTAAAAAACAAAGGTAATAAAATTTACCGAAAAACCAAAAACTCAAACGTTGAGGATCGCTCCTGCAACCCTCAACGTTTGTAGTCGTAGCAATTTGTTTGCTTAGAACTTCGAAAGATCAATCTCGGTTACGCCCTTAATGCCCATCATGGTCACCGTCTCCGCATTCCAGGCATCCAGCATCAGCGTATAAGGGCCACTGCCCGGGTAGCTGTGCAGCAGGTCGGAGGCGTACTCATCGCGGCTCTCATCACCCCACGACACAAAACCGTAGGCACCCGTACCACCCAGCACCGGCACATTGAGCGTACCGCCGTTTACGACCACCTTCAGGTGGCTGTATGCCTCCTCGGCCGGAGCCTCGCTGCCCGCATTGAGGTCAATCACCTCAGGCGTCTCGCTCTTCAGCGCCAAACCGGCCTCGGTATAGATAAGCGTATAGACGTACTTGTTAGCCATCGAGAAGGTACTCTTCGGCAGGTCGATATCGAAATTCTTGCCGTCGATCGTAAAGTGCAGGGGAAGGCCTGCCGAACCGGTCGTGTAGGGAATCACCAGCACCGAGGGGTGATCCGTCGTCCAGCCCTTCGGATTCAGCGCAGCCGAACAGGTGTGGGTATAGGGGCCCATCGTCGTTGCCGTAATACGGCCGCTCGTAATACGCATCGTACCCTCCAAGGGGAACTGCTCACTGTCAAGCTCGATCTTCTCGAGCTTACCGCCAATGTAGCTCTGGATGTTGAAGGCGATGATGGCCATGGCATGACGCATCGAGAGGCTGCCCGTCGGATCCGTATCGCTCACCGAAACACCGCCACCCGAATAGAGGACATCGACCTGATCGGCCACCTTTACGGGAATCTCCAGCGGATTATCGGCATCGGCCTGGTAGGGATAGGCGGCAAAGAAGTAGGCCGTCTCGCCCCCGTCGAGCGTAATGGCGGGCGAACCCTTCCACACACCGGCGCTATACGAAGCCTGATGAGTGGTCGTCATATCGAGGCTGATCTGTGCCTTCTCGCTCTTGTAGATATTCATGCGGTCGCCCGACGTAAAGTCGCTCAACACGTTGGGAGCCACGGCACGGGTTTGGATCTCGGTCGTAAAGGTCACCTCCGAGAACTTCTCGCCGCCGCCACCACCGCCGCAAGCCGTCAAAGTCATCAGCGCCAGAGCGCCCAGGGTATATTTTATGTACTTTTTCATAATCGTCTGCATCGTTTAAGTATTAGAGGGTCAGTTTGAACTCACACGGCTCTTCAGGGTCGAAGTAGATACGCACCGTATAGCTGCCTGCGGCCAGGTTCTTCAGTACGATCGGCTCATTGCCCACCGTCTGCGAAGCGACTTTCGAGCCGCCCTTCAGCACCTCGAGCGTAGCACCACTGTACGAGAGGATCGAAAGCTCCTTCGTCGTGCGATTCCAGCTGAGCTGCGTCTTGGCACCGATATCGTCGCCATCCGGCTCGGCCTCCATCAGGATGATCTCATCCACAGCCGTCTCGTCATAGCTGCGCATACGCACCCAATTGTTCGTCGCACGATCCCAATAGAGCGGCACGAGGCGATAGCCGGGCTTAATATCCTGCGTAATGGTGGCCGTCGAATCGAAGAAACCGACATAGATACTACCCCCCGAGGGAGCGGTCAGCGAAACCTTCTGCTCAGCGGTTACCAACTCTTTGATTTCGTAATTCTTATCCACCATGGCAACGGCCATGTTACCGCTATAACGGTTGGCGCCCAGGTTGTAGTAGACTACCGAAACGTGGAAGCTCGTACCCACGGTAAAGAAGTCGGTCGTAGCCGAAATTCCGGGATAACCCGAGTGGTTACCGACAACCAGGCAGTCGGAGAAGGTGGTCGATGCCCCCTCCTTATCGGGCCACATCTCTACCAACGCCTCGTGCGCATAAGTAAAGTTGTAGCTCGAGCTGGCATTCATGTTATTGATGCTGTAAGCACCGTTACCCGAGCCGCTCCAGCCCCAGTTGAAGTAGAACATACCGTCGTTCGTATAGCCATCCAGCACAAAGGCGTGGCCACCGGCGTTCGAGCTGGCCGAATAAAGCACCAGACGATCGGCATTGATCTCAGCTCTCAGCAGGTCGCTCCACTCCTCGTCGGTATAACCGTCGCGGAAGACCAGGCGCATCGACTTGTTGTAGCCCATGTAGTTGGCCATGGCACGCAGCTGATCGGTCGTAAAAGCGCCCGTGCCCGAAGGATGGTAGTCGGCCTTCACGGCTGCACCCAGGTCGGCCATCAGACGCGCCACCTCGGCACCCTCGGCCTCCGAGTAAGAGCCGTGGGTATAGGTGTTGGGCATCAGATCGTAGTTGTAGCTGCCCAGCGTGCGAGCGGGCACCGAAATGGACAACGACTCGGTCGTATAGGAAGGCGTCGTACCGGTACCGGCCGTCGGCCAGCGGTGGAATTTACATACAATGGCACTTGCCGTAGCCACACAACCCGTTACGGTGTGCACACCGCCATAGGTGGGACAGTCGTTATTATACGGGGCGCTCTGATCCCAATCGGCCGTCTCGAGGTGCTTGACCGGCTCACCCAACTTCAGGCTCTGCTCCACGGCCGGAGCACCCGAAGCACGGGCAGCGAGAATCATCTCACGCACACCCTCCAACCAGTAGCGCAGGTTCGAGGGCATCTCGCCCTTGCCAAATCCGTTCTCGAACGAGTAGCCGATCACGGGCGATACGGCATCGTCACCGGCAATGATCACAAAGCCCGGTGCATCGGTACGGTTAAAGATAAAGAAGGCCGGCTCGGCCGTCGTGCGGGTAGCGGCCTCTTCGCCATCCCAAATCAATTCAAACTGCGCAGCAGTACGGGTCTGAGCACCCTGATCAAAGAATTGCACTGCCTTCGCAAGCGCCTCCTGACGGTTTACGGAGTCGGCCGACACGGCTGTCGGCAACGCCATTGCCAACATGAGGAGCAATAAAGTGTGGAGTTTTTTCATATCTCACTCGGTTAAAAGTTTCAAAAAGCGAGGCAATATACGAAGATTTTTTGAATTTTCAGCCCTTGCGCCCTCGAAAAGCGACTTATTAACGATATATATCGTATCAAAGCGGGGTTACCCTGCCTAAAATCGAAACAAATTTGTATCTTTGTGATGTGAGTGTTTTGATGACAGGCACCTCGCCAAGCATTTTTTGAGCACAACAAAGATGAAGCAACCCTTGCGTTTTACGATCGCCGGCTACATAGTTTTTCTAATCCTTACGGTGTGGGGCGCAGTGCCGACCTCGGCCCAATCACTCCTCAGCATGGAGGACTACTCGAACCGCCTGTCGGAGCACATGGTAACCGACATTCAGCAGGACGAGCGCGGTTTTCTCTACTTTTCGACCTGGAACGGCATGCACCGCTTCGACGGCTACACGTTCAAGAACTACAAGACCTACCCGGGCGAGGAGTGCGTGATGGTTTCGAACCGTCTTCTGCTGATTCGCATCAACCGAAGCGGCAAAATCTGGTGCCTGGACTACGACCGCAACGCCTACCTGTTCGATCCCGAGACGGAGCGCTTCTCCGAGCTGAAGATGCAGGAGCCAGTCGGTCTTATCGGCAACATCATTTGCGCGGCGGACAGCACCTCCTACCTCATCGCCGAAGATCGTATCCTGATCATCGACGAGCGTCGTCTGGACCTCAAACGCGGCATCGGAGTCACGGAGATTCCCTTTGGCGACAGTAAATTGGGCGGAGGCCGCCGCATTGTGGATGTTGTTTACCCCGAAGGATCGAGTTCGTGGATCGTCACCGATCAATCACTCATTTCGGGCGAAAGCTGCATCACGCTGCCCGAGGAAGGTAATGTTGCGCTTCTCGGCCGGCACAATCAGTTTCTCGGTATCGTACAGACCATTTTTAAGATAAATCACCGACCGGAAATCGGCATGATCGGGTACGGCATTGATAGCCGCCTGCAGCGACACGAAGTCGCCCGAACCGTCCAAAGCCACCGTCGCCTCGAAACCAACCTCCTGCGAGGCGGCTCTGAGGCAGAAGCTGCTCGAAAGTGCCAACATCAACAAGATCAATCTTTTCATACACGTTTTGTTTAAGTCGTTTACACAGGCTTAAGGGAGGGGAAAATCCGTCCGTTTTTCAACACAAAGAAAGCGAACAGGGCACTTTTCGGTGTGGAATAATTCACATAAAAGGGGGATTTTTTCGCACGGTTTATTTGGAAAGTCAAAATATATCGCTTACCTTTGTATCGGCAACCGATATAACGACCGACGAAACATCGACAAACGAACCAAGACAACCATTTTGAATTCTAAATTCTAAATTTTGAATTTGTATCTATGAACAACACTAACAACGCCCTCACGGAGGCGGTCTATTACATCCTTCTCGCGCTTACCGAACCGAAACACGGCTACGGCATCATGCAACAGACGGCCGCCCTAAGCCGAGGGCGCCTGACCCTCTCGGCCGGCACGCTCTACGGGGCGCTGGCCTCGCTACAGGAGAAGGGGTGGATTGAGCCGCTACCGGAGGAGGGGCGCAAAAAGGAGTATCGCATCACGGCGCAGGGGCGCACGGTTCTCGAAGGCGAGATCGAGCGCTTGAGCGAGCTGGTCGAGAACGGAAAACGAATTTTGAATCAATAACATACAGCACTATGAGACAAACGGGTGAAATGAAAAAGGTATGGCGATTCTACAACATCGCCGAGTACGAAAAGGAGGAGCAGTGGATCAACGAGATGGCCAAGGAGGGTTGGAATCTGACAGCCGTGGGACTCTGCCGCTTTATTTTCCGTCGTGGCACGCCGGGCGAGTACATCTACAAGCTCGATGTAGTGGAACGCACCGCCTCGGACGAGGTGCGCGAGAGCTACTTCAACTTCCTCACCGAGTGCGACATCCGCATCGTGGGCGAGTACAAGGATTGGCTCTACCTGCAAAAAAAGGCGGCCGACGGGCCGTTCGATATGAAGGACGACACCTACGCCAAACTGCGTCATGTGAATAAGATCTACTCGTTCGCCGTGCGCACGTTGTGCCGTCTTTTAACCATCTTTGCTGTTGTTGTGGCCATCTGCCTGATCGGCATGAGCCTTACCAATTCGTTCGACGTGCAGCATTTCTTCGAGGGGGTGGCCTTTGGCTCTTCGACCTCGGCACTGATCATTCTGGCGGTGCTTTGGGTCAAGATCATCAACAAGTTGCGTCGCAAGGTCAATCAGCTTATCGAGGAAATCGGTGTGATTGTATAAAGAGGAAAGAGCAAAGAGCAAAGAGGAAAGAGCAAAGAGATTTAAGAGGAAAGAGCAAAGAGAGTAAAGAGAGTAAAGAGAGTAAAGAGAGTAAAGATTTTAAGGAGATTAAGGAGCTGTTCTTTAATCTCCTTAATTTCATTAGTATCCTTCATATCATTCCGCTCTTTGCTCTCATCTCATCTCTCCTCTCTCCCCTCTCCTCTCTCCTCTCTCCTCTCTCCTCTCTCCTCTCAACTCTCTCCTCTTTGCTCTCTCCTCTCTCCTCTTTGCTCTTCAAGATGTCATTTTTCTGTCAAAATGTCAGCCCTGTGTCAGCTAAAAAGCGCGGCACAGGGCTTTTTGTGGCTGATTTGGCAGAAAAACGGGTTTGGTACAGCGTTTGCTCACCTTTAGAGCGTTGTCGCGGTTAAACGACGGCAACCCCCAAAACGGAAAAACAAATAACAAATAAAAACATTTAAGACTATGGCAAAGATTATTGGTATTGACCTGGGTACGACGAATTCGTGCGTAGCCGTTATGGAGGGCAACGAGCCCGTGGTTATCCCCAACTCGGAGGGACACCGCACCACCCCCTCGGTGGTGGCATTTACCGAGAATGGCGAGCGTAAGGTGGGTGATCCCGCCAAGCGTCAGGCCATCACGAACCCCAAGCGCACGGTCTTCTCGATCAAGCGTTTCATGGGTGAGCGTTACGACAATGTAACGAGCGACATCGCTCGTGCTCCCTACACGATCGTGCGCGGCGACAACAACACGCCCCGCGTGGATATCGACGGTCGTCAGTACACGCCGCAGGAGATTTCGGCCATCACGCTGCAAAAGATGAAGAAGACAGCCGAGGATTATCTGGGCCAGGAGGTGACCGAAGCGGTCATCACCGTGCCTGCCTACTTCTCCGACTCGCAGCGTCAGGCCACGAAGGAGGCGGGCGAG
>CAYOEE010000019.1:0-13732 GCA_964402935.1 uncultured Alistipes sp.
GTCACCTTTTGGAAGTGCGAGAAGTCGAAACGCAGCGACTGGGGCGTCACGAGCGAGCCCTTCTGCTCGACGTGCGTACCCAACACCTCGCGCAGCGCCTCGTGCATGAGGTGCGTAGCCGTGTGGTTGTTGGCGGCCGATTGACGCTCCGCGCCATTGACCTTGGCCGTAAAGAGTGCCTCGGGGTTCTCCGGCAGCTGGTTCACGATGTGGATAATCAGGCCGTTCTCCTTCTCCGTGGCAACAATCTCGATGCGCTCGTTTGCGCTCTCGATCACACCCATATCACCTACCTGACCACCCGAATTTCCATAGAACGGGGTCTTGTCGAAGACGAGCTGGTAGGTCGTCTTACCCTTCGACGTTACGCGACGATAGCGGGCAATCTTCACCTCCTCGGTCAGCGTATCGTAGCCCGTAAACTCGCTCTGCGGCAGGGGGAAAAGCTCCACCCAGTCGTCCGTATCGACGGCTGCCGCGTTGCGCGAACGAGCCTTCTGAGCCTGCAACTCGGCGTCGAAAGCCTCCAAATCAACACCCACGCCCTGCTCACGAGCAATCAGTTCCGTCAGGTCGATCGGGAAACCGAACGTATCGTAGAGCACAAAGGCATCCTTGCCCGAGATAAGCTCCTTCTGTTCCTTCTTCGTGCGCTCAATCACACCATCCAGCAGATTGATACCCGTAGCCAGCGTGCGCAGGAACGACGCCTCCTCCTCCTCGATCACCTTCTCGACAAGGGTCTGCTGCGCCTTCAGCTCGGGGAATTGCTCACCCATCTGAGCCACCAGAACAGCCACCAGCTTGCACAGAATCGGCTCGTTGAAGCCGAGGTAGGTGTAGCCGTAGCGCACGGCACGACGCAGGATGCGACGAATCACATAACCGGCCTTGACGTTCGAGGGGAGCTGACCATCGGCAATCGAGAACGAAATGGCACGCAGGTGATCGGCCATTACGCGCATCGCCACGTCGCACTTCTCATCCACGCCGTACTGCTTGCCCGAAAGAGAGGCAATACGCTGAATCGTGGGCTGGAAGACATCCGTATCGTAGTTCGACTTCTTGTTCTGCATCACCATGCAAAGACGCTCGAAGCCCATACCCGTATCGACGTTGCGAGCCGGCAGCTCCTCCAACGAGCCGTTAGCCTTGCGGTTGAACTGCATGAAGACCAGGTTCCAGATCTCGATCACCTGCGGGTGGCTCATATTGACCATCTCACGACCGGGGATCTTGGCGATCTCCTCCTCGTCGCGCAGGTCGAAGTGAATCTCCGAGCAGGGGCCGCAGGGACCCGTCTCACCCATTTCCCAGAAGTTGTCGTGTTTGTTACCGCGGATGATGTGGTCGGCCGGCAGGTACTTGAGCCAATAGTCGTAGGCCTCCTGATCGAACGGCACACCGTCCTCCTCCGAACCCTCGAAGACCGTGGCGTACATACGCTCGGCAGGCAGCTTATAGACATCGTGCAGCAGCTCCCAAGCCCACTCGATCGCCTCCTTCTTGAAGTAGTCGCCGTAGGACCAGTTGCCCAGCATCTCGAACATCGTGTGGTGGTAGGTATCGTGACCTACCTCCTCCAGGTCGTTGTGCTTACCCGACACGCGCAGACACTTCTGCGTATCGGCGGCACGGGGATATTTGCGGGGTGCATTACCCAGGAAGATATCCTTAAATTGGTTCATACCGGCGTTGGTAAACATCAGTGTCGGGTCGCCCTTTACGACCATCGGAGCCGAGGGCACAATGGCGTGCTCCTTCGAAGCAAAGAAGTCCAAAAAGGCTTGGCGAATTTCTTTCGATTGCATAGCGATATACGTTTTTAACTTGTTTTTCGTTCTATCAAAAATCACTCGCGCACACACGCGACGTGATTCGGGTTGCAAAATTACACATTTTACGCTAAATTTGCACCATAAAACGCGAGTTTTTTGCCCCTATGCGCCAAAAAGAGCAACCACAAAGCACAACGAGCCATGCCGCCGAGCAGGAATCGACGACGCCGATGCGCCTCAAAGCCTATCGACTCATCCGCAAGATTCTGCTGGGTTTCATCTTCGTATCGTTTGCCAACGTGCTCTTTTCGTTCTTCTTCCTCACACCCAAGATGTACTCGATTCACCGCGAGAACCGCGACATGGTGATCAAATACCGCATCTTGCAGGATCGCATCCGCACCGCGCAACAGCAGGTCGAGGAGATTCGCCACCGCGATCGAAATGTCTATCGCTCCCTCTTTTCGAGCGACACGCTTGCCCTGCAAGGCATCTACCAGGAGTATCCCGCCGAGAAGTACAGCGCCCTGCAAGGCGACGAGTACGAGCAGTTGATGATCCCCACCTGGAAGCAGCTCGATCAGCTCGCCCGCTCGATCTATGCCGCCTCCCTGTCGCTGGACGAGTTGCAACAGCTCTCCACCGATAAGGAGCAGATGACCACCGCCATTCCGGCCATCTGGCCCATGGATCGCTCGGCCATGAAAGGGCACATCGGCGCCTTCAACCCGCGCCGCTACCACCCCATCCTGCACCGTATTCAGCCCCACAACGGCGTCGATCTGCCCTGCACGCGCGGCACGCTTATCTACGCCACGGGCGATGCCGTGGTCGATAAGGCCTATCCGCAGGGGTTCAACGGCGGTTTTGGCCGTCAGGTGATTCTCAACCACGGATTCGGCTACAAAACCCGCTACGCCCACCTGGACAAAGTGCTGGTCGAACGAGGTGACACGATTCGTCGCGGTCAGGTGATCGGTCATGCCGGTAATACGGGGCGTTCGACCTCCACGCACCTCCACTATGAGGTACTCTACAAGGGTCGCCCCGTCAATCCGATCAACTATTTCAACAAAGACCTCACAGAGGCCGAATACACGAAGCTCATGGAGAACATGAGGGAGACGAACTACGAAACGCTTGAATAGAAGATGGCTAAACATATTACAAATAACGTCCCTCGCAAGAGGCTGAGTCTGAAGCAGAAGGCCGCACGACTGGTCGTCAGCTGTTTCATCTGGCTCGGCGCGGCCATCCTCTACTATCTCCTCTTCTCGATCTTTGTCGATACGCCGATGGAGTACGAGTTCAAGCACCGCGCCGACCGCATGAAGGCGGAGTATGAAACGCTCCAGGGGCGCTACGACACGTTGCAACTCGTGCTCGAAAATCTCGCCGAGCGTGATCGGGGCGTTTTCCGCTCGCTCTTCGAGTCCGATCCCTATGATTTCGACACGGAGTACGCTTCACGTCGGGACGAGACCTACGAGGCGATTTTCAACCGCTCGACCCGCCGTCTGAAGCGCGACCTGAGAGATCGCACGGCCGCTCTGGAGCAACAACTCGAGAAGCTGAATCAAAGCTACCAAACCCTTAACGAGGCTATCGTAGAACGGGGTGACAAGACGCACAACATCCCCTCGATTCAGCCGGTGATCAACAAGCAACTCACGCTCCTGACCACCTCCTACGGTATGCGCATCCACCCCTTCTACAAGACGCTGACGTCACACCAGGGGGTCGATTACGCCATTCCCGAGGGGTCGCGCGTCTTTGCCACGGCCGACGGAAAGGTCAAGGAGATCAAACGCAGCTCGACGCAGGGGCAGACCGTCGTCCTCGACCACGGCAACGGCTACGAAACCTCCTACTCGCACCTGCAACGTATCTCGGTGGTACGCAATCAGCAGGTGCGACGCGGTGACATCATTGCGCTTTCGGGTGATACGGGTCTTTCGTTGGCTCCCCACCTGCACTACGAGGTGCGCCTGAACGGGATGCGGGTCGATCCGATTCACTACTTCTTCATGGAGCTGAACCCGATCGAATACGAGCGACTGATGCGCATTGCCCAATCGGGTATGCAGGCCTTCGATTAACGATCAAAGAAGGATGAAGCGAAATCCCATACGACTTATTTTGAGCGACTTCGACGGCACGCTGGTCGATACGCGCATAGCCAATGCCCTGGCCTACATCCAAACGCTCAGCGAGGTGGGCATCACGATCTCTGTCGAGGAGTACCTCAGCACCTATTTCGGGATGCGGTGCAACGAATTTATGAGCCGCATGGGGATTAAGGATGCGCAAGAGCGGGAGCGGTTACGTCTCCGAAAAATCGAGCTTTACTCCACCTATTTCGATACGCTGCGACTCAACGAACCGTTGTGGCATTTTTGCCAATCGGTACGCCGGCAAGGGGGCAAACTTTGGATCGTCTCGACGGGCAGTCGCGCCAATATCGACAACGTAATCAATCACTTGAGAATCCGTGATGGAATCGACGGCATCCTCTCCGGTTTGGAAATCGAGCGGCCGAAACCGGCTCCCGACTGCTTCTTGAAAGTCATGCAACAAGAGGGATGTCGAGCCGAGGAGTGCCTGATTTTCGAGGATTCGCCCATGGGACTTGCCGCCGCCGAAGCGAGCGGTGCTCCCTATTTCAAGGTGAGCTTCGAAGAGCGCTGATAAATTCAAAATTTAGAATTCGACAGAAACAAAGGGCGTAAAGGGCGGGGAAGGCGGGGAAGGCCAAACGCCGTTATAAAAACTCCCCTTTAATCTCTTTAATCTCTTTAATCTCTCTTTCCTCTTTCCTCTTTCCTCTTCGCTCTTTCCTCTTTCCTCTTTTTTACCGTTTGCAGATTGCCTTGAAATCGCAATACTGACACGTCTTCGGATCTTCACATTGGCGGAACGGAATCGAGGGATCATACAGCTCGGCCAACGTTTCACGCAGCAAAGTCTCGAATTGCTCGGCATAGCGGCTATAAGGTGCTCCGGTGATTTGCAGCTCCTTGTCCTGCAAAAGGGGCGAATACTCCTCGCGGTGCATATTACGCACATAGTAGAGAGACGGGAGGGAATCACACCCCTCGTTATGGCTCAGCATCATGGCATAGAGCAAGGTCTGGAGGGTATTCGACTGTCGGTCACGCGCCTCGCCATGAAAGAGCAGATCCAAGCCCTTGAAATCGAGGTGCGGAGTTCCCGTCTTATAATCCACCACGCGCAACGTACCGTCACCGAGGCGATCTACACGGTCTGCTATACCGCTCATTTTCAACCGGTAATCGACCCCATCGACCGAGAATGGGAAGCTAAAATCGACCGGACATTCACATCCCTGTACCGTAAACGAGTCATGGGCGGCATCGTAGGCCATCACACCCCGCTTCAGGTAGCGAATCACGATGTTGCGCACCAGGAGCAGGTTGCCCGGATACTCCTCCACCTTCGCCTCACGACGATTCAGGTAGTTCTCGGCAATGGACTCCTCCACGGCTCGCTCCACCTCGCCCGCTTTGAGCATCGCCTGCAATGTATTTCCCGGATGACTCTCCCCCTTGATGCGTCCGTATAGGCGTTGCACGGCGGCATGAAGAATCGTTCCGAACATCGGAGCATCCACCTCCTCAGCCACCGTATCTTCGGTGCGCAGGCGAGCCACCGAATGGAAGTAAAAGCGCAGCGGACAAGCCACATAGCGGTAGAGTGCCGTGGGTGACAAACTCCCCTTTTGCATAGGATCGACAAAGCGACTCAGCGCCTGCATCACCCTTTCATCCTTCGCCACCTCGATCGCCTCCTGGCGCATCAGATTGACATCGACACCCACCTCAAAACGCTCAACCGTATGGGGGCTTTCGTAGTCCAATTGACGGATGTAACGGCTCGGTTCACCGGTCGATTTATCGTCCGTGTGCGACGAGTAGAGCATCGTCACCTCCTCGGCACGCTGGATGAGGCGATAGAAGTAGTAGGCATAGACGCCCTCGTGATGTTCGGGGGTCGGCAGTTCGAAGGCTGCCCGCAACGTATAGGGGATAAACGATCCCTGTTGCAGGTGGTTGCCCGGGAAGTTATCGTCGGTCATCGAGAGGATCACCACGCGCCGAAAATCGAGGTTTCGAGTCTCCAAAATACCCATCACCTGAATACCCTCCAACGGTTCACCGCGGAATGGAATACGAACCGTCTGCAAGTGGCGACGAAGAAGCGAACAATAGACCTCGTCCGTAATTTCCAACCCACACTGCAAGAGCGAATTATGCAGTTTATGTATCTCGGTCGAGCAGACCGTCAGAAACTCCAGCCAAAGGCGTTTTTCCTCCCCCTCTTCGGTCTGTGCAGCCACCTTTTCCATCAGGCGGCACATCCACGCGGAAAGTTCCTGCCACCCTTCGGAGGGTCGGAACAGCTCCTCCAAGAGCGGATGGCGATGCAACTCCTCGGCACGCAGGCGAATCAGTCGTTTCTCGACCACCTCGCGCTGCATCTCATCCAGCAGATTCGTTCCCACCGAGCGAAGGAAAGGATGCCCCAGCAGCCCCATCACATCGACATGATAGAAGCTCCACCCCTCGCCCTCACGACGCAGGTGGGCCTGCAATTCGACGAGGCGTTCGACAAAGGTGTAGGCCAGCGTTTGACGCAGGGGATAACCCATGGTCACATTGACCTTTCCAAGCTCTTTGGGCAGGGCATAGAGCAAGGGCATCAGCAGGTTTTCATCCGTGAGCACCACAGCCGTCTCCTTATCCAAGGGGCCCTCCTTGGCCCACTCGGTAAGAATTTCGGCCACCTGCTTACACTGCACGGCATTCGATACCGCAGCCACCGAGCGCACCACCTTGTGCCGATTCATACCCTCCTCCATCAGCCGTTGTGCGGGCGGGAAATCGAGGCGGTTACGACGCAGGAACATCCCCGCCTCCTGCTCTTCGTGGTCGGTGTAGTAGCGATCCGAATCCCAATAGAAGTCGCACGCAGCCTGCCGTTGCAGGAAGCGGAACAGCTCCCGCTCACAGGTCGAGAGAGCATTGAAGCCGGCTATGACAAAATGTTGATTTTCGGGCAGTTGATATTCTCCCTTTTCGATCCGTTCGATCGCACGACGCTGCATCATGCCCCCATAGGCAATGCCGAGTGCGGACAATCGTTCCCGAAAACGCAGATAGACATCGTGCAGTGTGCGCCAAATCTCCAGAAAGCGACGCTTCTCGCGACTCAAATCGGTCTCAGGGCCAAGCGTGGACCAGAAGCGGGTGATGATCTCCTGCTGGCGGGGCGTGAGGTACGAGAGATCGGCCTCCAGCTCCTTCAGTTCGCTCATGTTGCGAAACAGCTGCTCGGCATTGATGCGGTACTTGTCGATCATATCGAAGTCCGCGAGGAGCATCTCACCCCAGAAGTAGAACTTATCGAACGACTCCTTGTGCAGCGTGCTGTAAACCTTATAAAGTTCCGTAACAAGACGCAGTTTATCGCCCACATGAAGCCCCGAAATCTCGCTCATCAGTTCCTCGATCGAGCTGTATCGCGGTTGCCACAAAGGACGCTCGATTCGCTCCGCGAGTGCTTCGACGAAGAAGATGCGGGCACGACGCGAAGGGAAGAGCACACGACACGACGAGAGGTCATTTCCATAGCGCTCATAGAGATCCGTGGCGACCTCCTCCAAAAAGCTCGGCAGGGGTTGTTGGGTTCGATTCATGCTTTTTTCGAGAATTTACGGATGCTAATTTACAAAATTTACCGCAAAATGTACGACATTCGGGATTTAATTTGTAATTTTACAAATTAAACAAGCACAACCCATGAAAGCCAAGGCGAAGATTCTCAATGCGAGTGCCGGATCGGGCAAAACGTATCAGCTGGCGTACAACTACCTCCGCGAGCTGATTGCGTACCCGGCCTCCTACCGTCATATCCTGGCCGTCACGTTCACGAACAAGGCGACCGAGGAGATGAAGAGCCGCATACTGAAGGAGTTGCACCGCCTGGCGGCCAACTACCGCTCCTCGTATAGACGGATGCTCATGGATGACCTGCGGCTTTCGGCCGAGGAGATCGAACGGCGTGCCGTGGATGCCCGTGCCAAGATTCTGCACGACTACTCGCGCTTCACGGTGCTCACGATCGACACCTTCTTTCAGCGCATCCTGCGTGCCTTTATCAAGGAGCTGGGCATCGACCTGAACTACAACATCGAGCTCGAAACGGCCTCCATCCTGACGAAGAGTGCCGACACACTCATCGAGCAGATTACGACCAACCGCGACCTGTTGAGTTGGCTCACCCGCTTTGTCGAGGAGCGCATCGAGGATGGCAAGAGTTGGGACGTTAGGGAGGGTATCCTCTCGCTGGGTGGGGAGATTTTCAAGGAGCGCAACCGACGGGCACTGATCTCCTCCCGCTCACGCGAGGAGCTGAGCGAGATTGTCGAGCGCACCACACGCCGGGCCGAAAAGACAAAGGCCGAGCTGGTGGCCGAGGCCGACCGCTTCATGGAGGCACTGGATAAAGCCTCGCTGTCGGTGGCCGACTTCCCCTATAAATACAGCGGCTTTGCCAACTGGCCCAACGCCATTTCGCTCGACCGCGAACCCATCCCCTACGGCAAGCGTGTCCTAACCGCCACCGAGGAGGAGAAGGCCTGGGGCAAGGCAGGGTCGGATTCCGCCGTGATGCGCCCCACCCTGCAACCGATTCTGCAACAGATGCGCAGCATCTACGACCACAACCTCAAAAGCTGGAACACGGCAACCCTCTTGCGCGAAACATACCGCAGCTTTGCCCTGCTGGGCGACCTCTACGACAAGGTGCAGCAGCTCTGCAACGAGCAGCAGCTCATGTTACTCTCGGAGACGAAATACCTCCTGGCCGAATTCGTGACCGAGCTCGATGCTCCCTTTATTTATGAGAAGGTGGGCAACCGCTTCGAGCACTTCATGATCGACGAGTTCCAGGACACCTCGGCGCGTGAGTGGGAGAATTTCCTCCCCCTGCTGCGCAATGCCCTCTCGCAAACCGAGCGACAAGCCGTCCTGCTGGTGGGCGACATCAAGCAGTCGATCTACCGTTGGCGTGGTGGCGACTGGAAGATTCTGCACCGCGATGCAGCCCAAGCCCTGGGTACGGAGCAGACGGAGGTGGTGAACCTCAAAGAGAACTTCCGCAGTCTGGAGGAGGTGGTACGCTTCAACAACCGCGTCATCGAGAAGGTGGTGGCGATCGACAACGCCTACCTGAACATCCAACTCGAGGAGGCCGTAGAGGGGCGAACACTCTCTCCGCGAAGCGCCATGGAGCTGCGCGACACCCTGCAGGATGCCTACCGCAACGCCTCGCAGGAGCCTCGCCGCAAGAACCGCCATGCGGGCTATGTCTCGGTCGAGGAGTACGAGGAGGAGCCGCCGATTATCGAGCGTATTTGTCGGCTCATTGACCTGGGCTACCGTCCCTCGGATATCATGATCCTGGTACGCGGTGCCACGGATGGTGCCCGTGTAGCGACCAAGCTCCTGGACTTCAAGCGCGAGAACACCGATCCGCGCTACCGCTTCGATGTGATGACGCAGGAGGCGCTTGTGATCGGTTCTGCGCCGATTTGCGGCTTTGTGATGGCCGTGATGCGTCTGGCCCTATCGCCCGACGAAAGCATCCATCGTGCCCTCTACAACCAATATTTGGAGCTGCCGTTTGATGCCCCACTCGACGAAGAGTGCCGTCAATTCCTGCGCGAAATAGCCCTCCTTTCACCCATGGAGGCCTTCGAGCGCATCGTGCTTCGCTATGAGCTCAATGAGCGCACAGAGGAGGTGGCCTACCTCCAGGCACTGCACAACGAGGTAATTTCATTCAGCGTCAAGCGTATTGCCGATCTGCAACTCTTCATCTCCTGGTGGGAGGAGGAGGGATCGCTCAAATCGCTCTCTATCGAGGAGAGCCAAACCACGATCGAGATTCTCACGATCCACAAAGCCAAAGGATTGGAGAAGCGCGTGGTGCTGATTCCCTACTGCAACTGGCCGATGAATCCCCCCTCGAACCGCAACATCATCTGGGCCAAGGCCAACGAAGGGGATGCTGCTGCGCTGGGCGAGATTCCGATCAGCTACCGCCAGCAGATGGGGGCTTCGGGCTTCTCGGAGGCCTACTATCGGGAGTTGGTCTATACCCATGTCGATAACATCAACCTGCTCTATGTAGCCCTGACGCGCGCCGTAGAGTCGTTGCATGTCTTTATCCCCGAGAGTGGCGAGAAGCACATCGGGTCGTTGCTTGCCGCAGCCCTCATCGACGGAGATCGGAAGAGCCATTATACATTCGGCCGATTCGAAGGCCCTGCACCGAAGGATGAACGCCGCACCGAGGAGCCGAGTGAGGCTGCACGCAGCGAGGAGCCGGACGTAAAACCGCAACACCGCCTGCAAACCTCCTACCCCACCTCCGAAACGGAGATGCTGCTCAGCTTCCCCTCGGAGCGCTATTTCGAACCACATGAGGAGGTCGAGCTATCCCCACGCAACTTCGGCATCTTGATGCACCAGGCCTTCGAAAAGGCCACCGATCGCGCCTCGATCAACCTTGAGATCGAACAGATGGTGCAGAATGCCCGCATCAGTCCGGCCGATGGCGAGGAGTTGCGCCGAAGAATCGACCGCGCACTCGAAGATCCGACCGTGGCCGCCTGGTTCGACGGCAAGTGGGAGGAGATACGCACCGAGGAGGTGATTTTAAGCACAGGTGCGAAGATGTTGCACCGTCCCGACCGTGTGATGATTCGTGGCAAGGAGGCCGTGGTGGTCGATTATAAGTTTGGCGAGAAGGATGCCGACAGTTACCGAAGTCAGCTCCGTCGCTACGAGAAGCTGCTGCGCGAAATGGGCTACGAAACTGTTTCGGGCTACCTTTGGTATGTCCGACAAGGTAAAATCGAACAAGTAATCTAACAGGATAAAGGCATGAAACAGACCCTGAAACTCATCCCCGAAAAATTCCGTCGTCGCGGTATCGGAGTGGCCTTTTCGCTCTTTGTGAAGGCGGGACTTAACCTGGTGGGGCTCGCCATGTTGTTACCGGTGCTGGCGCTGGCACTCGATCCCGAGTCACTCACGGGCGAGGGCTACATGGCGCAGTGCTACGAAGCGTTGGGCTTTCACTCCGCCAAGCAGTTTGCCTGGTGCACGGCAGGGGTTATCGTGCTGGTCATTGCCCTGAAATCGGTGCTCACGATCGCCCTCTCGCGCATCGAGCGTCGCTACATCTACGACCTCTACGCCACCCTCTCGCGGCGACTCTACACAACCTATCACCGACGCGGCCTGCCCTTTATCAAGAGCCAAAACTCGGCCGTGCTGGCTCGCAACGTCAATGTGGTCTGCCTCTCGTTTACGGCCGGTGTATTGAAACCTGCCGCCACGATTCTCTCGGAGGTGATGCTCCTCGTGTTGCTCTTTACGGCTCTGGCAATTTACGCACCCCTGGCCGCGCTGCTCACGATCCTGATCTTCCTCCCCTCGATGTGGGGTTATTGGCGCTATGTGCGACGTCGCATCAACCGCTATGGCGAGGAGGAGAACCGCGCCCAGCGTGAGAAGTCGCGCGTGGTGGCCGAGACATTCCGTGGCTTTACGGATGTCGAGCTGAACGATGCCTTCCCGATGATGCTCCGCCGCTTCGAGCAATCGATGCAGGAGGTGGTGCGCACCCGCTCCAAGGAGGCCGATATCGCACTCCTGCCGCAGGTCGTCACCGAGATGGGTCTGGCTGTAGGTATCGCACTCCTGGCCGCCCTTTCGCTCTCGCTAAACATGGCCGAGGGTAGCTCGCAGATGCTCTTTGGCGTCTTTGCCGTGGCAGCTATCCGCCTCATGCCTTCGGTAAGAAACATACTTTCGAGCTGGACGACAATCCGCTACAACCGCTATACGATCGGCATTTTGAAGGATGCCCCGACCGAGGAGCCGACCGACGCAGATACCCAAACGATCGAGAAACTGCCCTTTGCGCATCAAATCGAGATCCGCGACCTCAAATTCCGTTTCTGGGATGGCGAGGAGGAGCTGTTTGGCGGTCTGAACCTCACGATCCGCAAGGGGGAACACATCGGATTCCGTGGTGTTTCGGGTGCAGGAAAAACGACCCTTTTCAACCTTCTGCTGGGCTTCTATGTCCCGACCGAGGGCGCTATCATCATCGACGGCGTACCCCTCACGCAACAAAACCGCCGTCAATGGCAGCAGCGCGTGGGCTACGTTTCGCAAAGCCTTTTCCTCACGGATGGCACTTTTGCCCAGAATGTGGCGCTGGGGCTTGCGGATGAGGCAATCGACCGCAATCGGGTGCTTGAGGTGCTCGAAATGGCTCAGTTGGGCGACTTTGTGCGTTCGCTCCCGAAGGGCATGGATACCCGCGTCGGGGAGTGCGGATGCCGTCTTTCGGGCGGTCAGCGTCAGCGCATCGGCATCGCACGCGCACTCTATCGTCACGCCGATGTACTCTTCTTCGACGAGGCCACCTCGTCACTCGACTCGGCCACCGAGCAGGAGATCAACCACTCGATTGCCCGCCTGGCCTCGGAAAACAAGGCACTCACGTTGCTCGTCATCGCCCACCGCGAAAGTTCGCTGGAGGCCTGCGACCGCGTGCTAACCATCGACAACCGTAACCAAGACCATGAGTAGAACTTACCGCATAGCCGACCTCGTGCTGCGAATCGAGGAGAAGCACCTATTTTTCAATGGATTAAAGCCGTTTCAAGTAACCGACGGCGATTCACTGACTGCCCACTGCACAGTGCAGTACGATCCCAACGCGGGAGGGCCAGTCGAGGGACTTCGACTGCTCGACACGTTCGACTTTCCCGACGCGGAGGCCGTATGTCGCCTCTTCCGCGTGGAGGGTGAATATCGCTTTTCAATGACCACCGCAAGGGGTTTGGAGGTGCGCTTTTTGATTCCCGACGAGGGCAACGTGCAGACCAACTTCGAGCCCGGGGATGATCCCTCGCTTTTCCGCTTCGGTCTTTGGATGGCCTTCAACCTCTGCGCCATTCGCCACGGAGTGGCCGCTATTCACTCCTCGGTGCTCGTTTACGAGCAAGGAGCTGTGCTCTGCCTCGGTGAATCGGGGACGGGAAAAAGCACCCACACACACCTTTGGCGCGAACATATCGAGGGCGCGGAACTGCTGAACGACGACAGTCCCTTTATCGGCATCCGCGAGGGGGTGGCTACAGTCTATGGTTCGCCGTGGAGCGGAAAGACCCCCTGCTACCGCAACCTGTGCTACCCGATTCGGGGTTTTATGCGCCTCTCACAAGCCCCTTACAACGAGATTCGGAAGCTCTCGACCCTGAGCGCCTATGGTGCGTTGCAGCCCTCGATGCCTCCCTCGTTTACACACGACGGAAAGCTGTTCGATGGGGTGAATAACCTCCTTTCGGAGCTGCTGCGTCGCGTAAAAGTCTATCACCTGGCCTGCCTTCCGAATGTCGAAGCAGCACTTCTGGCACGCGATACGATTTTCGAAACAAACAACTAACGCAATGAAAATCAGCAATGAACTATTTTTCGAAGAGGTGGAGCGCCTCCTCAGCGAGGGGCTGGAGGCGGAGTTCCTGCTGCGCGGATTCAGCATGCGCCCCCTGCTGCGCGACGGTCGGGATCGGCTCATTGTAGCCCCCTGCACGGCCGAAGACCCCAAAGAGGGAGAGGTCTATCTCTTTCGCTACCGAGGTCGTCACCTCCTGCACCGTCTGCACCGCATCGAGGGCGAGGAGCTTGTCATGCGCGGGGATGGAAATTATAAGCTGGAGGAGCGATGCCTGCAGACCGATTTGGCCGGTCGCCTGAAGGGCATCCGCCGTCCATCGGGCAAGGTGATTGACTGCTCATCACGCAGTTGGCGCGTTTGCTCGCGTCTTTGGTGCGCACAGCCCGCTATCG
>CAYOEE010000020.1:0-13654 GCA_964402935.1 uncultured Alistipes sp.
AAAGGAGCGAAGCAAACTTAAAGGGAGGTTTGGAGGGATTGTCTATATATTTTATTTTTATAAGGAAAGTTTAACTTAACCGACCTCGTTTTCAGCTTTTTGCCGCCACTGAAGGTGGCTTTGAAAATGAATTACCACACCTCCAAGCTCGCTTGGGAAAGTGTGGTAATCGTTTTCAAAATCGTTGCCCGACGGACAACCAAAAGGCTACACTGAATTATCGCATCAGCAGTAATTCTACATTTTGAATTCTAAATTCTGCATTTTAACCCCGCTTCACTCGCTCAATCCGTTACCAATCGTCGCCAAAAACCAACAAACTGTAAGCTACCGATTTTTTTCAGCAATTCCGCTGGTCAAAAAGTCGAATATTTTAATTTTTTTTCATATCTTGCGACCTGAATTTCGTTAAAAAAATTCATTTTATTCACTTTAATACTTTTAATTATGCGTTTATTTATTCGTAATCTGCTGTGGATCATGGCCCTTGCACTTGTAGGGGGGGGGTTCACCGCATGTTCGGACGATGAAACGGAAGGCCCGGTGCTCAACCCGACGTTGTCGGTTGAGGGTGAGGCAACTTCGTGGGGTACTGCGGAGTTCACTGTGTTGGCTACCGACATCGTCGAGTACGCCTGGGTTGTACTTCCCGCCGAGGAGGCTGCACCCGAAGAGGCTGTCGTTTTCATGGACGGTACGGTCGTTACCGAGCCGGCTGCCGAGTCGAAGATTGATGCTTCGGGCTTTGTTGGTTTGACCGACTATGTACTGTATGTAGCTGCCAAGACTCCTCCGACGCGCGAGCAGTCGAACAGCGGCCTCATGGAGGCTTTCTACGGCGAGGTTATTGCTGTTCCCTTCACGACGCTCGACTACACGGATGTCGTCACCATCATCCGCACGACGAGCGAGGGTGCTCAGATCGCTATCAAGTATCCTGAGATTGCAGCCGAGAAGATCGTTAAGTGGGGTATCTGCAACATGGCTATCCACGCTATGCAGGCTCAGCCCGACTACGCTTTCTTGAACCTGAACGACGCCTACTACCCCGCTTCGATCATCCGTCGCGACACGACGCTCAACATCTACAACGATAACCGTTGGGTACGCGATGAGAAGGGCGAGATCATCTACGACGATTGGTCGGGTGAGGCTAACTACTACTGGGAGTTCATCGCTCCGGGCGAGCCGCTCTACCTGATCCTTTCGGAGGTTTCGTGGGGCGAGAGCGACTGGGGCTGGGGCGAAGGCTACTATTCGTTCCCCTTCGACGCTTGGGGCTATGAGGAGGCCAACATGGACTATTGGTGGGGTGTAACGGATACGCCGGCCGATCCCGAGGCATACTGGGAGGAGGGCGCTTTCCACCACCGTGTAGCCTTCAAGACCGATATGCCTGAGCTCTACGAGGGTAAGGTAAATATCACCGCTTCGGATCTCACGACCAAGGGTGGTGCCATCACCTTCGCACCTGACACCAACAACCCGCCGACCATGTACACGATGGCCGTCATGGACAACACGACCTATGCCGAGGTTGTTAAGACCTACTTGGGTGGCGACGAGTCGCTGATGCAGTGGTTCATTTCGTCGTATGTGGCTATGTACATCGTGGGTACGCAGACCCTTGGTGGCGCTGAGGCTCAGCAGCCGTGGGTTCTCCCCATGGAGGAGTACTTCTATGCCGACTACATCGTTCCCGGTGCCACCTACCACGCATTTGCTGTGGCTATGGATGGCAAGGAGATCTACGATGAGGAGTGGGATGAGTACTACTACGAGGCTGATCCGATGAAGCAGAGTTTCACGCACCTCACCTTCCAGCTGCCCGACTACAAGCTCGATGCTCCCGTAGTCGAGGTTACCGGTCTGGAGCCCACGTCGGCTTGGAAGGCTTCGTTCAACGTTAAGTGTACGACCTACGCTTCGAACCCCGTTGTAGAGGCTTGCTACGCAGCTAACGATCCCAGCGAGTGGGATATGTACATCAAGTACGGTTCGACCTACTACGAGCTGATCTCGCAGAACCGTGGTTACATGACGTTCGGTGACGAGGAACTCAATGCCATCAACTCGGAGGCCGGTCTTACCATCGACTTCGATATGCGCGAGAATGAGACGCTGCGTATCGGCGTTGTAGGTTGGAACACGGAGGGTCGTCCGAGCAACCCCGATGCTGAGGGTGCCAAGGCTGTTGCCGATGCTTCGTCGGCTGTATTGGCCGATGCTACGCCGATCGAGTCGCCCTACTACGAGTCGCTCGTTGGCGATTGGACCGCTACGGCTACCGTTCGCATCAACCAGTACAACTACGATACCTATAATTATGAGTGGGTTGATGGCGGTGAGGTTTCGGTTCCCGTGACGATCGGTGACAGCTACGTTCCTGAGGCCATGACCGAGGATGTATATGCTATCTACGAGCAGGCCGGTCTTTCGCGTGAGGCTGCTGACGACTACTTCGCTCAGTTCAAGGAGCAGGCCGACCTCTACAGCAAGAAGGTACGCGGTCAGAACCGTATCCTCTGCACCGGTTGGGGCTTCGACAAGCACAGCGGCAACCCCGAATATTCGGATCTGCGCACCAAGACCGCTTGGGATCTCTTCACGGATGCCAGCTACAACGCGGCTACGACAGCCGACCTCTTCTACGACTTCGGTCCGAAGTGGTTCCTGCAGGTTGCCGAGGATGGTTCGCTCTTCGTTCCGGTAAACATGAACCGTGTTCCCACGTCGAGCGCATGGGGCTACTACGAGCAGTATCTCTGCGGTGGTAACGCCGAGGCCGGTTACGCTTACTACCTGCCGCTGAGCACTGACCTGATGGACGATGTAAATCAGTGGCCCAACATTCCGGTTGAGGTTTCGGAGGATGGCAACACCATCACGCTGAAGTCGTTCGTGGAGGATGACGTAACCTACTACCCCAACATGATCTACAACTCGTCGTGGTCGGGCGCCAACTTCTTCAACACGGCCATCGTTTCGGAGGTTGTGCTGACGCGCACAGCCACCACGACGACCGAGCCGAGCGCAAGCGTAGCTGCCATCAAGGCACAGTCGCAGCTTGACAAGAACGCCGTGAAGGCTATCTCGGCTAACGGTGCTACGTTCCAGAAGGAGCAGAGCAAGGCCGTTACGAAGGTAAAGACCACGCTGAAGGCTCAGCCGAAGGCTAAGAAGCTGGAGATGAAGCAGCTGACCCCTGAGCAGCGCAACGCCAACATCAAGATGTTGCGCGAGAAAATGCAGAAGGGCGCACGCAAATAATTGCTTTTAACAAACCGCAATCGAGGAGTTCCCGCGAGGGGACTCCTCCTTGCGGTTTTTTTATCGGATTTTTAATCCTCAAGTCACTATAAGATTATGAAGAAACTTTTGAGCCTTGTTGTGCTGCTCGCAGCCGTCATGACGGTATCGGCACAGCAACTGCCCGATGTAAAGGTAGAGAATACTCAAGGCAAGGTGGTGTCGATGCGTTCGATTGCCCCCGGCAAGCCGATGATCATCTCCTACTGGTCCACCTCGTGCAAGCCCTGCATCCAAGAGCTCAACGCCATCAACGATGCCCTCGAAGATTGGCGCGAGGAGGCCGACTTTGTAGTCGTGGCCGTCTCGGTGGATGATGCTCGCCTGAAGGCTACGGCCAAGTCGATGGCCGCCGCCCGCGGTTGGGACTTCATCTGCCTCTTTGACGAGAACCAGGACCTGAAGCGTGCCATGAACGTTTCGCTCACACCGCAGTCGTTTGTGGTGGATGCCAACGGTAAGATTGTCTATTCGCACTCGGGCTACACGCCCGGTAGCGAGGAGGAACTCTTCGAAGAGGTGCTTAAACTGAAGAAAAAGTAAGCGACCATGAAACGTATCGTATTACTTTTCGCAGCCTTGGCTACCCTTTCGAGTCTCTCGGCACAGATCCGCATCGGCAAGAAGGGTCAGCTGGCAGGTAGCTTCGAGACGAACATGATCTACTACGTCGATGACGAGAAGGTGGGCGCAACGCCCGAAGATCAGTTCGGTTCGCACAGCTTCCTCAAACTCGACTACACGCTGGGCCGCTTCTCGGTCGGCGTGCAGGGCAACGCCTTTCTGCCCGTCTTGCAGGGTTACAACGACCTCGGTGTGGGCGACACGAAATTCTTCCTCTCGAAGTATATCCAGTGGGCCGACAAGAACTACGAGGTCTTGCTGGGTGATGTCTATGATCAGTTCGGCAGCGGTCTGGTATTCCGTTCGTTCGAAGATCGCCAACTGGGTATCAACAACTCACTGGAGGGTGGTCGCGTGATCGGTCGCTTGGGCAAGTATGCACAGCTCAAAGCCCTCGGTGGTCGTCAGCGTCTCAACACCAAATACTCGGATACCTGGGTTATGGGTGCCGATTTGAGCCTTTCGCTCTCGGATATGATCGGCATGGACGAGACGTTGCTCTCGCTGGAGGGTAGCTTCGTAAACCGCCTGGAGTCGATTGATCAGAACCCCGGCATCGACAACTACCTGATCGAGCTGGGTCAGGAGAAGAACGTGCAACTCTACTCGGGTCGCGCCAACTTCGCCTGGAAGGGTCTTTCACTCAGCGGTGAGTATGCCGTAAAGGGCAAGGATCTGACCAACAGCGCCGCCATCGTAGCCGAAAAGGGTAACGCCATTCTCGGGGAGGTGGGCTACAGCCACGGTGGTTTCAGCTTCATGGGTACGTTCCGTCAGCTGGAGCACATGGGCACGCACATTTCGGTGTACAACATGGGCATCAACAACACGATGAACTACCTCCCCGCTCTGACGCGCCAATACACCTATATGTTGGCCAACCTGAACCCCTATCAGGTCAATGTCGAGGGTGAGATTGGTGGTCAGGCCGATGTAAACTACACGTTCCGCAGCAAGGAGAATCGCTACCGCTACTGGAATTTCCACGCCAACTACTCGACCTACTACACGCTCAACGCTTCGCAGAGTGCTACGGGTGCTCGTCAGCGTCTATGGCAGGACTTCAACGTCGATGTCGAGCGTCAGTGGAACAAGAAGTGGAAGACGATCTTCCTCTACTCGTTCCAGGAGTGGAATCCCTACCACGGTTACGAGCATCGCACCTATGTATCGAACGTCTTTGTAGCCGATGTAACCTACAAGATCAACCGCAAGCACTCGTTGCGCTGGGAGCTTCAGTACCTCCTTTCGGACGAGTACGAGGGCGATTGGGCCGGTGCACTCATGGAGTACAACTGGGCACCCCACTGGAGTGTATTCTTCAGCAATATGTACAACATCGACGATATGCCCGCCAACGAGGGTCAGGCCAAATACTACTACAACGGCGGTTTGAGCTACACCTACAAGCGCACACGCGCTCAGGTTAGCTTCGGCCGTAACCGTGCCGGTTATGTCTGCTCGGGTGGTGTATGCCGCTACTCGCCCGCCTACACGGGTGTGAACTTCGTATTGACCACTTCGTTCTAATCCTTAAAAATAAGTACCATGATGAAGATGATGAATTATTTGACCGCCCTTGCCGCAACGGCACTGCTTTTGGGCTCGTGCACGAAAGGTCTGGGCTGGGATGAGGAGCAGAACGACGGCGGACAAAATCAGCCCAACATCCCCGTTGAGGGTGAGTTGGTGCTCTCGGCCGACAAACTCGAAATCGAGGGCGATGGCGAGGATTTTGCCCAGCTCACGGTAACGAAGGGGGACGTTAAGGTGCCTGCCAACCTCTATACGGTCTATGAGGAGATCGACGGCAAGTCGGTACGCATCGAATGCACGGACGGCCAATACAAGAGCGAGAAGCTCGGCCCCCATATCATAAAGGTTTTATACGGCACGGATGAGTCGAATACGATCGAGATTCGCGTCAAGAAGCCGAGCGGTGGCGGTGGCGATGTGCCGGGTCCCGTAAATCCGGGTGGCGAGGGTACAAACTTCAAGCGTCGCGTGCTGATGATTCAGTTTACGGGTACGCAGTGCGGTTATTGCCCCTTCATGATCAATACGCTCAACGCCATGATGGAGGATTCGAACGTCAGCGAAAATTCGATCCTGGTGGCAGCTCACCGCTATAACGCGAACGACCCTGCCTTCATGACACAGGCACTCAACGACGCCATGAATGTTTCGGGCTACCCCACGCTGAACTTCGATATGTACACCAACTCGCAGCAGTACAACAGTGTAAACTACAACACAACCCTGTTCACGCAATGTCTGTCGCGTGTCGAGGTACGCGGTGGTATTGCCGCCAACTCGGCCTACGACAGCGAGACGAAACAGGTGACGATTGCTGCCCAGGTAAAGGCTGCCGTGGAGAGCGAATTCCGCATCGGCGCCATGCTGATCGAGGATCAGATTGTCGGCACGCAGGCCAACTATGGTGCACCGGGAGAATGGACCAACTTCGTTCACAACAACAGCATTCGTTATGTGGATGGTCAGCACGCCACGGCCGACTACACGGGTCACGACCTGGGTACGATCGCTGCGGGTGCTACGGCCGACTACACCTTCACGATTGATGTCAAGAGTGGCTGGAAAGTTGAGAATTGCCGCCTGGTACTCTACATCACAACGCCGGAGGTCATTGGCAACTCGCGTAAGTTCTATGTAAACAACGCCATTGCCATGCCGCTGACGGGCGAGAAGAGCTACGAATACAAGGAGTAGCGCACTACCCTATCACACAAAAGGAAGAGGTTGCAGGCAATCTGCAACCTCTTCCTTTTGTGTTTATTGAGTAACGCTTTACTCGTCGGCACGAGCCAACTTCACCGTAAAGTGGCGCATCAGCTCCGTCTCCCACGTAATCTTCATACCGCGCGTAATCTCATGGCGACGATCGAAAACATTCTTCAAAGCCACGGCAATCACGTCCATGTGGTTGTTCGTATAGACGCGACGGGCGATGCAAAGACGCAGCAGATCCAAACCGCCAAAGCGATTCTCGCGCGTCACGGGATCGCGGTCTGCCAAAATATAACCGATCTCGCAACCACGGATGCCGGCCTCGAGGTAAAGCTCGACGGTCAGCGTCTGGGCAGGGAACTCCTCCTTGGGAACGTTAGTCAGGATTCTCGAAGCATCCACAAAGATGGCATGGCCACCTGCGGGACGCTGATACGGGATACCGAACTCGTCGAGACGAGCCGCGAGGTACTGCACTTGGCGGATGCGCGTCTCGAGGTTGTCGAACTCCGTATTCTCGTCCAGACCCACAGCCAGCGCCTCCATATCGCGGCCATTCATACCGCCATAAGTGAGGTAGCCCTCAAAGGGGATGCAGAAGCGCTTGGCGCCCTCGTACCAATCCTCGTGGCGCGTAGCGATGAAACCGCCCATATTAACAATACCGTCCTTCTTGGCCGACATGGTCATACCGTCAGCCAGGGCATACATCTCCTTCACGATCTCCTTGATCGTCTTATCGGCATAACCCTCCTCGCGCGTCTTGATGAAGTAGGCATTCTCGGCAAAACGAGCCGAGTCGAGCACCACGCGCTTACCGTATTTATCGGCAATCTCGCGTACCGCCTTCAGGTTGGCCATCGAAACGGGCTGACCACCGGCCGTGTTGTTCGTCACCGTCACGATGATAAAGGGCACCTTCTCGTGGTGCTCGGCCAACGCCTTTTCGAGCTTCACGGGATCCACATTACCCTTAAAGGGGTGCTCAAGCTGGGTATTCTTTGCCTCGTCAATCGTGCAGTCGAGGGCCATGGCCTTGCGGCTCTCGATGTGACCCTTCGTCGTATCGAAGTGCGAGTTACCCGGCACGACATCACCGGCCTTTACCAAGTGGCTGAACAAGACATTCTCGGCGGCACGACCCTGGTGCGTCGGGATCACATAATCGAAGCCCGTCAGACGCGAAATCGTCTCCTTGAGGTGGAAGAACGACAACGAGCCGGCATAGCTCTCATCGCCCATCATCATGGCGGCCCACTGGCGGTCGCTCATGGCACCCGTACCCGAATCGGTCAGACAGTCGATATAGACCTGATCGGCACGCAGTTGAAAAACATTGTAATGGGCATCTTTGAGCCACTTTTCACGCTCCTCGCGTGTACTTTTACGAATCGGCTCCACCATCTTGATGCGCCACGATTCTGCAAATGGTAATTCCATAAAAAGTCTTTTAGGTTATTGTTGATTCTCAGTTTCGTTCACAAAACGCATAATCTCGTCCACGATCCAATCCACATCGTCCGACAGGCCGAGGTGCAAATTCCGATAACGTCCCCGATCGAGCAAGACCCTTAACATCGGATAAACGGGGATCATCTCCGACCAATACTTCTCACCGAGGAAGATCATCGGCGAGGAAAATCCGAAGGTTTCGTAATGGTTTTGAGCCGCCTCCTGGAAGATCTCCTGCATCGTACCCGCACTCCCTTCGGCATAGATTATTCCACCCTTGGCCAAGGCCAAGAGTCCATCCTCGCGGATGCTGTTCTCGAAATATTTGGCAATGTGCGTCGCAAAGGGGGTTGCCGGCTCGTGGCCATAGAACCAGGTCGGGATACCGATCGAGGGGATATCTCGCAGGCGCGGATAGCGACGTCGAATACGAAATGCCGACGAGAGCCACCCCGCATCGCGGAACGTGGGCGACTCGGCGAGTATCGCTACCGCTTCGTGCAACTCATCCTCCGAACGTCCTGCAAACCACGCGCCGAGGTGGGTCGCCTCCATGGCTCCCGGGCCGCCGCCGCTCATCATCAGACACCCCTTTTCGGCAAGTCGCTTGGCGATGCGGGCCACCGTGTAGTAGGTTTGATCGGCACGCGAGAGGGAGTGTCCGCCCATAATGGCTACCGCCCGACGCTCCGGATAGGAGGCGAGTAGTTCATGCAACGCGTTGCTGATGGCATGGTCATGCAACGAGCGTGTAAAGCTCTCGCTGATGCACGAAGGGGTGCGTCCCGAACTGATGTAGTGGCGATAGACGCGCGAATCGTAGCAACTCTCAAACGTGCGCTCATCCGTCGGATCGTAGCCCGAATAGAGCGAATCGGCATCGTAGAGTTTCGGAGGGAAGACCTTATAAGGACGACGAATTTCGGGAAATTCGTAGCACTCTGCCCCCAACATCGGTCGCATGGCGTCGGGAATCCGACAGCCAAAGAAGAGGCAATCCGTAAAACGACATTGTGAGCTCTCTTCGCCAAAGCGAATGGCCTGAAAAGCGTAGTGGCGAAACTCCCTGCCGGGGAGCACCTGCCGCAAGAACTCCTCGCGGGAGTCGATCTCAATGTAGCCTCCTTGCATCGTTTTGGATTAGTGTTTTGACAAATTTACAACGAAAAGGTGACAAAAGCAAACATCGCAGGCTTGCAAAATCAAAGATTTTGAATTAAATTTGAGCTACGAGAATAACCTATCAGCAGAAGACTATATGACAAAACGAATCATTGAGTGTGTCCCCAACTTCAGCGAGGGGCGCAACAAGGAGGTAATCAAACAGATTACCGATGCTATCGAGGTTGCGGCCGACGTCAAGTTGCTCGATGTCGATCCGGGCGAAGCGACCAACCGCACGGTCGTCACCTTTGTGGGCGAACCGGAGGCAGTCGTGGAGGCAGCTTTCCGGGGCGTCAAGCGTGCCGCCGAGCTGATTGATATGCGTTCGCACAAGGGTGAGCACCCGCGCATGGGTGCAACAGATGTACTGCCCCTTGTTCCCATTGCCGGCATCACGCTCGAGGAGTGTGCCGCCTTGGCTCGCCGGCTGGCCGAGCGCATCGCCACCGAGCTAAAGATTCCCACCTACTGCTACGAAGCAGCCGCCTATACCGAGGAGCGAAAGAACCTGGCCGTATGCCGCGAGGGTGAATACGAGGCCCTTGCCGAGAAGCTCGCCACGGAGTGCAAAGCGCCCGACTTCGGCGCACGCCCCTACGATGAGGGTGTAGCCCGCACGGGAGCTACGGCCGTCGGTGCACGCGATTTCCTGATTGCCGTGAATTTCAACCTCAATACCACCTCGACGCGTCGTGCCAATGCCATTGCCTTCGATGTACGCGAGAAGGGGCGTCCGGTGCGTGATGGAAACCCCATCGTGGGTAAGATCGTCAAGGATGCCGACGGCAACCCCGTCATGCGTCCCGGATCGCTCAAAGCTACGAAGGGCATCGGTTGGTTTATCGACGAATACGGCATTGCGCAGGTTTCGATGAACCTGACCAACATTGCCGTCACGCCCCTCCATGTTGCCTTTGACGAGGTGTGTCGCAAGGCCGACGCACGAGGCGTGCGTGTCACGGGCACGGAGATCGTAGGGCTTGTTCCGAAGCGTGCTCTTGTCGAGGCCGGCAAATACTTCCTCAAGAAACAACACCGTTCGGTGGGTATCACCGAGGAGGAGATTATCCGCATCGCCATCAAGTCGATGGGACTCGACGACCTGAAGCCCTTCAACCCCGAGGAGAAGGTAATCGAATACATGATTGCCGAGAAGAGCACGAAACAACTCGTCGATCTCACCGTCAAAGGCTTTGCCGAGGAGACGGCCAGCGAGTCGCCCGCCCCGGGTGGTGGTTCGATCTCGGCCTACATGGGTGCGCTGGGTGCAGCCCTGGGTACGATGGTGGCAAACCTCTCGTCGCACAAGGCCGGTTGGGACGAAAAGTGGGAGCACTTCTCGAACTATGCCGAGGAGGGTCAGGCGCTGATGGCCGAACTGCTGCACCTCGTGGATGAGGATACCGAGGCCTTCAACCGCATCATGGCTGTCTTTGCCATGCCCAAGACAACCGACGAGGAGAAGGCCGCCCGCTCGGCCGCCCTCCAAGCCGCTACGCTCTACGCCACCGAAGTACCCCTGCGCACGATGAAGGCCGCAGCGCGTGTATTCCCGCTCGTTCGAGCCATGGCCGAGGAGGGCAACCCGAACTCCGTATCGGATGCCGGTGTGGGTGCTCTGGCGGCTCGCTCGGCCGTGCTGGGTGCGCGTCTCAATGTCCGCATCAACGCCGCCGGTCTGAAGGATCGCGCCAAGGCTGACGAGCTGACCGCAGAGGCAGACCGCATCGCCAGGGAGGCTTGCCGTGCCGAGGAGGAGGTACTCGCCATTGTTGAACAAAAAATCGGATAAATATGACCCTGCAAGAGTTTCAAGCAGCTATTCGTGCCGGTATTCCCGACACCCTGCCCACGCCCAAACCCTACGACAAGACGATCAACCACGCACCCAAGCGTAAAGATATTCTGACGCAGGAGGAGAAGGTGCTCGCGCTGAAAAACGCCCTGCGTTACTTCCCCGCGAAGCACCACAAGACCCTCGCCAAGGAGTTTTTGGAGGAGCTGAAGCGCTACGGCCGCATCTATATGTACCGCTACCGTCCCGAATACGAGATGAAGGCACGCCCGATCGAGGAGTATCCTGCTCGTTCGCGTCAGGCGGCCGCCATTATGCTCATGATCCAGAACAATCTGGACAAGGCCGTGGCGCAACATCCCCACGAACTGATCACCTACGGCGGCAACGGTGCCGTATTCCAGAATTGGGCGCAGTACCGTCTCACGATGCAGTACCTTTCGGAGATGACCGACGAGCAGACCTTGGTCATGTACTCGGGCCATCCGCTGGGTCTGTTCCCCTCGCACCGTGAAGCTCCGCGCGTCGTAGTCACAAACGGCATGGTGATACCGAACTACTCGAAACCCGACGATTGGGAGCGCATGAACGCCCTCGGTGTTTCGCAATATGGTCAGATGACAGCCGGCTCGTATATGTACATCGGCCCGCAGGGCATTGTGCACGGCACAACGATCACGGTGATGAACGCCGCCCGCAAACGCTACCGGGAGGGCCAGACCGATCCGCGCGGTATGTTGTTCATTTCGTCGGGTCTGGGAGGTATGTCAGGTGCTCAGCCCAAGGCGGGCAACATCTCGCAGGTCGTGAGTGTCGTAGCCGAAATCAACCCCAAGGCAGCCGAGAAGCGCTACGAGCAGGGTTGGGTCGATGAGCTGCACACCGATCTGGATGAGTTGATTCCCCGCATCCGCCAGGCCGTCAAGGACAAGGAGGTCGTTTCGATGGCCTATGTGGGCAACGTGGTCGATCTGTGGGAGCGCCTTGCCAAGGAGGAGATCAAAGTTGATCTGGGTTCGGATCAAACTTCGCTGCACAACCCCTGGGCCGGTGGTTACTACCCCGTGGGCTACAGCTATGAGGCCTCGAATAAGATGATGGCCGAAGAGCCGGAGCGTTTCCGCGAGTGTGTGCAAGCCTCGTTGCGTCGCCAGGTAAAGGCGATCAACAAGCTCACCGAGCGCGGTATGTATTTCTTCGACTACGGTAACGCCTTTCTCCTGGAGTCCTCGCGTGCCGGCGCCGAGGTGATGGGGCGCGGTGGCAAGTTCCGCTACCCCTCCTATGTGCAGGATATTATGGGCCCGATGTTCTTCGACTACGGATTCGGCCCGTTCCGCTGGGTCTGCACATCGGGCAAGGAGGAGGACCTGGCCGAGAGCGACCGACTGGCTGCCGAAGTGCTGGAGGAGATCCACCGAACCGCTCCGCAAGACATCTGCGGACAGCTCGAAGACAACATCCGCTGGATTCGTGAGGCGGGTAAGAACCGCCTGGTTGTGGGATCCAAGGCGCGCATCCTCTATGCCGATTCGGAGGGACGCACCAAGATTGCGCTGGCCTTCAACAAGGCGATCCGCGAGGGGAAGATTACGGCGCCGATTGTCTTGGGGCGTGACCACCACGACGTTTCGGGGACCGACTCGCCCTACCGCGAGACTTCGAACATCTACGACGGCTCGAATCGCACGGCCGATATGGCGATCCACAATGTCATCGGTGACTCATTCCGCGGTGCAACGTGGGTTTCGATCCACAACGGTGGCGGTGTCGGCTGGGGCGAGGTGATCAACGGCGGTTTCGGCATGGTGATCGACGGCTCGGAGGAGGCCGATCGTCGCATCAGAAAGATGCTGCTGTGGGATGTAAACAACGGCATCGCCCGTCGCTCGTGGGCACGCAACGAGGGGGCTGTGGATGCCATCCGTCGTGAGATGGAGCGCACCCCCGAGCTGAAAGTAACGCTGCCCAACATCGCTGACGAAAGCATGATTCAAGCACTATTCGAATAACAAAAACAACCCATCATGGAACACCATCATATCTCGGCGGAGCACCTCTCCCTGGAGCGCATCCGCGAAATCATCGACCGACATCTGCCGCTCGCGTTGAGCGAAGATAGCAAACAACGTATTCTGCGTTGTCGCGCCTATCTGGACAACAAGATGGAGAATCAGAAAGAGCCGATCTACGGCATCACAACGGGCTTTGGCTCGCTGTGCAACATCTCGGTGGGCAAGGAGGATCTGGCCACGTTGCAAAAGAACCTTGTCATGTCGCACGCCTGCGGTACGGGTGAGCGCGTTCCGAACGAGATCGTCAAATTGATGCTCCTCCTGAAGGCTCAATCGCTCTCCTACGGCCATTCGGGCGTGCAACTCTGCACCGTAGAGCGGCTGATCGACTTCTTCAACCACGACATCCTGCCCGTAGTCTATCAGCAGGGATCACTCGGTGCATCGGGCGATTTAGCGCCCTTGGCACACCTCTCGTTGCCCCTTCTGGGGTTGGGCGAGGTGGAGTTCGAGGGGGCAATCTACCCCTCGGCCGAAATTCTCGAAA
>CAYOEE010000021.1:0-13608 GCA_964402935.1 uncultured Alistipes sp.
TTCTAAATTTTGAATTTTCCTATCTCTCTTCCGAGACCAGCCATCGCGTGATGCTCTCGGCGTAGGTCTTCGAGATCGGAATATCTGGCACGCCCTCGAGTCCCAGCTCGGCAAAGATGCCCTCCTTTTCGCGGCGCAATACGCGCACATGATCCAGATTGACCATGTAGGAGCGGTGGCAGCGCAGGACGTGTGTGCCGGCAAGCTGCTCGGAGAGCTGCTTGAGCGTGGTGCGGATCATCATCTTACGGGGTGTGTCGCCGTTCTTGTACCAGACGCAGACGTAGTTGTCGGCCGACTCGATGACGGCCAGGTTTTGGCGGTGGATCGAAAGTTGCATCTTGCCCTTCTCGTCATAGATCTGGAGGTAGGCCTTTTGCAGGGCGTTCTCGTCCTCCTCAAGGCGCTTGCGGATTGCCTTCAGCTCACCCACGCGCTCCTGCCAGATGATGTAGATGTAACTCATCATATAGGGAATTAGCAGGATAAGGATAGATTTGATGAGCGTGTTGTGGAAGATGGTCGTCAGGTCGCCAACGCCCGAAAGGTCGCTTAGGAAGTAGGTGGCGATCGTGTAGATCAAGACCATGATGAGGATTTCGAGTGCCACCCAGGCGATGTATATGATGTACGACAGGGCGTGCGAACGGGCGTAGGAGTTCATGATCAGGCGACTGATTGCCGCCACGGCCATGCCGATCAGCACGATGACGATCGAAAGCAGCGTAATCTTCAGATCGTAAGGGATATTGAGCCACGGCAGGAGCTTCTCGTCGAGGGTGTCGAAATCGAGCGGTTTGTAGATCAGAATGAACAAAAGTGCGAAGAGCGGCACGAAGAGAACCATGGCGATTTGGTTCTTTTTCTTGTAGATAAAAGACGGAATCGGTGTCATTGCTCGTTTTATTGGTAGTTCTTCGGAAAATGTGGCATGGAAATGTGTGCCTTTTACCGAAAAAAAGTTATCTTTGCAAGTTACTAATACGCTAAAGTTATAATATAACCCTTAACACAACCACGGTGTTGCAGCACAAAGGTATAAAAATATTGCGAAAAATGGGCAAAATTTTTCTTTGGGTAATCCTCGGATTGCTCTTTTTGCCCCTGCTGCTCTCGGCGCTGCTGGCGATTCCAGCCGTGCAGAACTTCGCTGTGGATCGTTTGGCGGGTTTCGTGTCGCGTAAAATGCAGACCGAGGTCTCGATCGGTCGGGTCGATATCGGTCTGGCGGGTCGCATCCATATCGACGATTTCTACGTCGAGGATTTCGAGCAGGATACGCTCCTCTATGTGCGCCACCTGAAGGCTTTTGTGCCGCGTCTCGGTCTTTCGGAGGCGGGCTTGCGCTTTACGCACGGCCACATCAACGGGGTGAAGCTCTTCCTGCGCGAAACGCCCGCCGGGGAGATGAATATCAAGCAGGTGGTGCAACGCATGACCGACCCAAACCGCGAGAAGAAGGGTCGATTCCGCCTCGAGATTGACGATGCCTCGATCCGCGACCTGGAGATGGTGATCGAGCAACAGGAGCATCGCAATCCCGCCTTTGGCGTCGATTACGGCAATATGCGCATCCACGACCTGGGGGCTGTGCTCAACCACTTCGAGATTGACGGACAGGTGATTGTGGCCGATGTCGAGGGAATGCATTTTTGGGAGCAGAGCGGTTTCGGGCTGGAGGAGCTGACCGGCAAGTTCTCCCTTACGACCGGCTGTATCGGTTTTGAGGATACGCGCCTCAGAACGGCCAAGAGCGACCTTATGATCTCCTCACTGGCGCTGGTGGGTGCTTCGTGGGAGGATTACAAATACTACATCTCGGAGGTGGAGATGGATGTCGAAATCCCCGAAGGAAGACTCTCGACCGACGATATCGCCTACTTTGCCCCCCGTATGCAGCGCTGGCAAACCACCTTCTCCGACATTGACGCCTCGTTCCGCGGTACGGTCGATGACTTCGAGAGTGAGATCCACAACCTGCGTGCCGGTGAGAAGACCCTCTTGCAGGGTCGGGGAGGCGTAAAGGGAATCCCCGAAGTGAAGCGCTCGCGGTTTGATATTCAGCTTGCCCGCCTGCAAACCTCGGCCGATGAGGCTACGCAGCTTGCGCACAACATCGCAGGCGTGGAGTTTGCTCCCGCCGTGCAGACGATGATCCGCCGCCTGGGAACGATGACCGGTTCGGCTCGTTTCAACGGAACATTCTCGCTCTTCGATGCGCAGCTGGCCTTGCAGACGGCACTCGGAGCACTGCATGGCAAGGCGCAGATGAATCCCTCGGCACAGGATCGCTCGATCAAGAACCTCTACGCACTCCTCTCGACCGATAATTTTGAGGTGGGACGTTTTGTAGGACAGCATCCGTTGCTCGGCACAACCGACCTGAAGGCCGAGTTGCGCGGTGTGGTGGGGCGTGCCGGCTTGGATGCCCGTGTCGGCGTCGGTCTGAAGGAGGTGGGCTTCAACGACTATGAATATGACTCCCTGCGGCTGGTGGGACGCCTGCGTCGCAACCAATTCAGCGGACGGGTCGTGGCCGATGATCCCAACCTGGATGCTACGGTGAACGGATTCCTGGATTGGGGCGACTCGATTCCGCGCTACGACTTTACGGCCGACCTGAATCGCATCGACCTCCGTAAGCTCCATTTCAACCGCCGCGACTCGATCTCGGAACTCTCGGCACGCCTGACGGCCAAGGCCGGTGGTCGCTCGTTGGATGATTTGAACGGCTTTGTGACCCTCTCGAATGTGGCATATCGCTACAACGACAGCCTGCTGACGGCGCACAACGTGGTGTTGCGGGGCGAGAATACGGCCGAGAGCAAGTATATCGAACTACGCTCCGACTTTGTCGATGCCACGTTCCGCTCGAAGACGGGCTATCGGCAGGTCTTCGACTACCTGCGTCGTTCGGCTTGGCACTACCTGCCCCTGCTGGGTAAGCAGCGCGAGGCGTGGACGGCCGGTGAGCAGCGGCAGGGTGCTCCGAACGATTTCTCGATGCTCGATGTGAAGATTCGGCACTTTACCCCCGTGGCCAATGCCCTCTCGGAGGGGTTGCAGGTGGCCGACGGCTCTTCGTTGCGCCTGATGTTCAATCCGGCCAGCGACCACCTCTCGTTGCAGGTGGGGTCGGACTATATCGAGCGCAACAACCTGCTGGCCACGAACCTGCATATCAACGCCTCGAATAACAACGATTCGCTCAAGATGTACGCCTCGGCCGACCACCTCTACCTGGGGGTGCTCCGCCTGCCGCAACTCTCCCTCTCGGGTGGTGCCAAGGCGGGACGGGTGCAACTGACGGCCGGTTTCAGCGATACAACCACCCGCTCCTCGGCCCGCATCGGCGTGGAGGCCTCGGTGGCTGACGAGGAGGGACCCAACGGCCGCAGAATCAACCTCCAGATTCGCCCCTCGCACCTTACGAGTCGCGGCGAAACATGGAATCTGATCTCGACCCGTATGCTGATCGATACGGCCTCGATTGATGTGGGACGCTTTGTGATGCAAAACGAGGAGCAGCTCCTGATGTTGGGAGGCGTGGCTTCGCGCAGCGAGGAGGATTCGTTGCAGTTGCGCCTCGTGAATTTCCACATCGCCCCCTTTATGCAGTTTGCCGAGAAGATGGGCTACGAGGTCGATGCCCGCACGAATGGCCTGGCAACGATGACCGCCGCACTCGGTCAGGCGATGCTGACGGCCGATATTCAAGTCGATAGCCTCTCGGCCAATGACCTGGTAGCTCCTCCGATGCGGATTCGCTCGGGGTGGGATTTTGCCCGCAAGCGTGCCCGTGCTTACCTGCTCAATGAGTCCAAAGGCGATACGCTGCTTCGCGGATACTATGCTCCGGATCGGAAACGATACTACGCCCGCCTGACGGCCGACAGCCTGAATATGGGGTTGCTGGATCCGATTCTGGAGGGAGTTGTGTCCGAGACGCGCGGTGTGGGCGTGGCGGATGTCGTCTTGCAGGGCGAAGGTCGCAAGGCCAACCTTTCGGGTGCGATCGATGTCCGCGATCTGAGCACGATGGTGGACTATACGCAGGTGAGCTACCGAATTCCCAAGGCGCGTGTTCGGGTGCTGGATAACCACTTCCGCGCCCAAAATGTGGAGATGCTGGATTCTGACGGTAACCGCGGTACGTTTGCCATCGACCTGAATATGGAGCATTTGCAGAATATTCGCTATACGGTGCGTCTGCGCCCCGAGCGGATGCTGGTGCTCAATACCACGGCCGAGGATAACAACCTTTTCTACGGCAAACTCTACGGCTCGGGTGATGCCCGCATCGTGGGCGATAAGGGGTCGGTTCAGATGGATATCACGGCAACAACCGAGGATCATTCGACCTTCTTCATGCCCCTTTCGGACAAGGGAAATATCTCGAATGCCGAGTTTGTGCACTTCCTGCAACCCGATCCGGAGGATAAGAGCGATCCGGTGGCCGAGCGTCGTCGTCAGTTCGAGCAGCGCTATCGGAAGAAGAGTGCGGCATCGAGCCAGATGCGTATCAACCTCGATATGGATGTGCAACCCAACGTGGAGGTCGAGATGCTCGTTTCGGGCAGTCCGATCAAGGCGCGCGGTGAGGGGCGTCTGAATATGGAGATTGTTCCCTCGACCAATACGTTCGAGATGTACGGCGACTATACGATCGAGGAGGGTAGCTACCACTTCTCGCTCGAAAATCTGATCTCGAAACGCTTCCTCATCGAGAGCGGTTCGCTGATTCAGTGGACGGGCGATCCGGTCGATGCCCGCCTCAATATCGACGCCCTCTACAAGCTCAAGACCTCGCTCCAGCCCCTCTTGCAGGGTACGGCCGACAACCTTTCGGTCGATCACTCGGTGCCGGTCGAGTGTCGCATCCATATCGGTGATCGCCTTTCGAATCCCGATATCTCGTTTGCGGTGCATGTGCCGGAGGCCGACCCCGAAACGCAGTCGGTTATCGCTACGGCGCTGGCAACCCCCGAGTCGGTCGATATGCAGTTCTTGTACCTCTTGGTATTCAATAACTTCATGGCCGAGAACAACTCCTCGGCCGGCTCGAACCTCGGAGCTTCGGCCTCGGCAGCCACGGGTCTGGAGCTGTTGGCCAACCAGCTGAGCCGCCTCCTTTCGGCCGACGATTACAACCTGGTGATCCGCTACCGCCCGAAGTCGGAGGTGGCGAGTGACGAGGTGGATTTCGGCCTTTCGAAGAGCCTGATCAACAACCGCCTGTTTGTGGAGGTGGAGGGTAACTACCTGATCGACAGCAAGCAGGCCGTGAATGGCTCGATGTCGAATTTCATGGGTGAAGCGTATGTGACCTACAACATCGACCGCGCGGGAGCACTCAAGCTTAAGGCCTTTACGCAGACGATCGACCGTTTCGATGAGAACCAGGGTCTGCAAGAGACGGGTGTGGGCGTTTACTACAAGGAGGATTTTAACAATTTCCGCGACCTTATGCGCCGCATCAAGGAGCGCTTTACGAGTAAAAAGCGCAAGGCACGCCGTGAGGCCGAGGAGGCTGCGCGACGCGAAGCCGAGGCGGCATACAGTGTCGAGCAAACCGATGACGAAAATACAGAGATAACAAACAAATAAACACACAAAAACTATGATCCATTTTTTGCAGGCTGCCGAAGCGGTAGCTACGAATGAAGGGACCCGCATGGGTCTGTGGGAGTTGTTCACCAAAGGTGGTTGGCTGATGTGGCCGCTCCTGGCGCTGGGTGGCGTGACGATCTTTATCTTCGTGGAGCGTTACATGCAGATTCGCAAGGCTTCGGTCTTGGATATCAACTTCATGAACCGCATCCGCGACTACATCTCGGAGGGTAAGATCGGCGTGGCGGTTAATCTTTGTCGCAAGACCGATACCCCGATTGCGCGCATGATCGAGAAGGGCATCGAGCGCATCGGTCGTCCGATGTCGGATGTGCAGACGGCCATCGAGAATGTGGCCAACCTGGAGGTCTCGAAACTCGAAAACGGCCTGCCGTTCCTCGCAACGATTGCCGGTGGTGCGCCGATGATAGGTTTCCTGGGTACGGTGCTCGGTATGGTGCAGACCTTCATGGATATGTCGGCGGCCGGTGGTACGGTCGATATGGCGCTGCTCTCGAGCGGTATGTATGTGGCCATGGTGACGACCGTCATGGGTCTTTTGGTGGGTATTCCCGCCTACTTCGGCTACAACTACCTCGTGGCGCGTATCGAGCGATTAGTCTTCCAGATGGAGGCCAACTCGATCGCCTTTATGGATATCCTGAATCAACCCGTAAAGTAAAAGCGTATGGCTATCAAACACGGATCGAAGGTCGATAAGAACTTCTCGGCCTCGTCGATGACCGACCTGATGTTCCTCTTGCTGTTGTTTCTGCTGATCGCCACGACGCTGATCAATCCCAATGCCCTGAAGCTGATGTTGCCCAAAAGTTCCAACCAGCTCAAGGACAAGGCGATGACCACGGTGTCGATCCAGGACGCGGGGCGCGGACAGTACCGCTACTACGTCGAGTTGCAGGAGGTAGGTTCGATCGACGGCGTGGAGCGTGCCTTGCAGGCCCGCCTGGAGAATACGGCCGAGGCGACCGTTTCACTGCATGCCGATCGGACGGTGGTCTGGGATGAGATCATCAAGGTGATGAACGTGGCCAAGCGCAACGGCTACAAACTGCACGCCGCAACACAACCCGAATAACCAAACCTCGCAACAGATGCAATACTACGACCCGAACGACCGCAAGCCCCGCCTTTGGGCGGTGGTGGTGACGTCGCTCTATGTGGCGCTCATCGGTGTGTCGTTTGCCTTCGTGTCGTTCGATTTCAGGCGCATCGACGAGAAGGTGGGGGATGAAATCGAGATCGAATTGTACGATCCGCCCGTGAGGGAGACTCCGCCCACCCCCGTGAAGCCCTCACCCGAACCGCGCATCCACGAAAAGGCGGCCCCCGTCGAGCAGACGGCGCAGGTCGAAGGAAAGGACGAGGTGACCCGCACGCCCAACCCCAAGGCGCTCTTCAAGATGAATCAGGGGGGAGTCGACGAACCCGAAAATGCGGGTAATCCGCACGCTCCGGAGGGGGAAGACAAGGCTTCAGGCACAGGCCCGGGGCTCAATCCCGACGGACTGGATCAGCTCGATAAGGGGTTGCAGGGGCGTGGTCTGGTGGGTAATCTGCCCAAGCCGAACTACCCCGGCTCGAAGAGTGGCAAGGTGCTGATTCGCGTGACGGTCAATAGTGCGGGTACGGTCACGGGAGCCACGTTTGAACCCAAAGGCTCGACGACGAGTGACAGCCAACTTGTTGAGGCGGCCATTGCCGCCGCCAAGAAGGCACGCTTCACGGAGAGCCGTGCTGCCGTACAAGGTGGTACGATAACCTATATTTTCCGCATGGAATAGTATGAAAATGAAGAAGATTCTAACCTTTCTGTTGCTGAGCGCGGCCACCCTGCTTGCGGGCGAGGCGCTGGCCGGTGATCAGACCGTGGGGGCAGCCATTCGGCTTCACGCCACGCAACACAACTTTGGCGATGCACCGCGTCGCGGCGGCGATCTGAGCTACGAACTGCGCTATACGAACGAGGGTACGGCTCCGCTGGTGCTCACGCGTGTCGTGACCTCCTGCTCGTGCCTCAAGGCTCACTTCCATCGTCGTCCCGTGGCGCCCGGTGAGGAGGGGGTGATTCGCATCGTCTATGAGCCGCAGAAGAGCGAACCGGGTGTCTTTAGCAAGGTGGTGCAGATCTACTCGAATGTCGAAGACGGACGAGTGATTTTTACCGTGCAGGGCAACTCGATTGAGACCGGACGCGTGAAGGTAAAGCACGATAAGGTGAAAATTAAAAGATAACGCGATGGAGAGCCTCTTGTTAAAAGATACGTTGGTGGTGCCGATGACGGCCACTGCGGGTGAGTGTGAATCGTTCCGCGCCTCGGTCGGGGTGGTCGGAAACCGTATTCGACTCCTCACGGAGCGAACTGAGGAGGTGACGCAATTTTTGGCCGAGTATCCCGAGACGCGCGTGATGGAGTGCGCCGGAAAGGCCCTGCTGCCCGGCTTGATCAATACCCACTGCCATGCCGCCATGACCCTGCAACGCAACCAGGCCGATGATATTCCTTTGATGGCGTGGCTCAATGACCATATTTGGCCCTTCGAGGCAAAGCAGACGAAGGAGGATATTGCGCTCGGCATGACCCTCGGCATGGTCGAGATGTTGCTGGGTGGAATCACCTCGTTTGTCGATATGTACTTCGAGGAGGATTACTGCGTGGAGGTGGTCGATAAGTTGGGTATGCGTGCCGTGCTGGGGTGCAGTTATTTCGATGACACGATCGATAAAACATTGCAGTCGGCCGAGCGTGCCGTACAGGCTGCCGAGGGCAAAGATCGTATCCGCATCTCGATTGCTCCGCACGCCCCCTATACCGTTTCGCCGGAGAACCTGCAACGCGGTAAGCGCTTCGCCGAGGAGCATGGGCTGGATTATATGGTTCACGCCGCAGAGACGCAGGATGAGCTGAAGCAGGTGGCTGAAAAATATGCCACAACCCCCGTGCGACTGCTCGATCGGTTGGGGTTGCTGGATCGAAGGACGATCCTTGCGCACTGCGTCTGGGTGGATGACGAGGAGATTGCCGTTTTGCGTGAAAAGGGGGTGACCGTGGCTCACAATGCGCAGAGCAATATGAAGATTTCGAGTGGGGTAGCCCCCGTGGCGAAGATGCTCGATGCGGGTGTTTGCGTGGCGCTGGCAACCGATGGCTCGTCGTCAAACAACGACCTCGATCTATGGGAGGAGATGCGCTCGGCAGCCTTCCTGCAGAAACTCTCGACGATGAATCCGCTCAAATTGCCCGCCTATGAGGTGCTGAAGATGGCAACCGTGAATGGCGCGCGTGCCATGGGACACGAGGGCGAGCTGGGGGTGATCCGCGAGGGGGCGCTGGCCGACCTGATTGTGGTCGATCTCGAAAAGCCCCACCTGCAACCCGTGCACGATTTGATCTCCGATCTGGTCTATTGCGGCAAAGCCTCGGATGTCGAGACGGTGATTGTCGATGGCCGTGTGGTGGTGGAGGATCGCCAAATCAAGGGCCTCGACCTCAAGGAGCTGTACCGCAAGGTGAACGAAACGGTGGAGAGAATTGTGAAAAGTTGAAAGTTGAAAGTTGAAAGTTGAAAGAGGAAAGAGGAAAGAGGAAAGAGAGAAGAGAGAAGAGAGAAGAGAGAAGAGAGAAGAAAGAAGAGCTTTTAGATACATCAAAAAGAATACGTCATCCTGGGCAGCAAGCGAAGGATGACGTATTCGTTAATCTCCTTAAAATCGTTAAACTCTTTAAAGGTGAAAAATTTTCAACTTTTAACTTTCAATTTTCAACTTTCAACTTGTTATCGTTTTCTCAGGTACACCGTAGCCGTGCGGGCGACGTTGTAAATTTTCAGTCTCGGCCACTTCTTGCCCTCCTCGTCCTCGACATTGAACGAGAAGTGCTCACCCTCCATATCGACCGTGGCGTGACCGCCAAAGCGTTTTTCGTCGGTCGAGAGGATCGGTACATACTTGCCGGCTTTCTGGACGGGCAGCTCGTAGTCGGGAATCGAGGCCGTGGGGTGCCAGTTGAAGACAAAGAGCAACTTGCCGTGCGAGAAGACGATCGTCTTGTTCTGTTCGTCCATCTGAAGATTCCAGGCATAGCCATCCTCCAACACCTTGTACTTCTTCATCAGCTTGATCATCGCGCGGTCGAAGTCGCCCAGGAACGAGTAGCGCAAAAATCCGTTGGTCGAGAGCGACCACTGACGACGGGCGTGAGCGTAGCTCCAGTCGTTGCCCTCGCGCGGGAAGTCGATCCACTCGGGGTGACCGAACTCGTTGCCCATGAAGTTGAGGTAGGCCTGGCCGCCCGTTGCGATGGTCATCAGGCGAATCATCTTGTGCAGGGCCATGCCGCGCTCAATGACGAGATTCTCCGAGGCACGGTTCATGTCGGTGTACATCTCCTTGTCCATCAGGCGGAAGGCAATCGTCTTGTCGCCCACCAGCGCCTGATCGTGCGACTCGGCATAGGCCACCGTCTTGACCTTCGGCAGGCGGCCCGTCAGCACGTCCCACATCTCCCAGATGTTCCAATCCTCGTCGGGGATATCCTTCAGCAGTTTGATCCAGAAATCGGGAATTGCCATGCCGAGGCGGTAGTCGAAGCCGACACCTCCCTCCTCGATCGGGATACACATGCCCGGCATGCCGCTCACATCCTCGGCAATCGTCACGGCCGCGGGGTTCAGCTCGTGAACGAGCTTGTTGGCCAGCGTGAGGTAGCAGATGGCATCCGTATTGACCCCCTCGTCGAAGAACTTCTCGCGCGCGTCAAAATCGGTATAGCCGTGGTGGTGGTAGAGCATCGAGGTCACGCCGTCGAAGCGGAAACCGTCGAAGTGGAACTCCTCCATCCAGTATTTGATGTTCGAGAGCAGGAAGTGCTGCACCTCGCGCTTGCCGTAGTCGAAGATCATCGAGTCCCAATGGGGCTGGTAGCCCGCATTGCCCGCTTTCGAGTAGTGGCAATCCGAGCCATCGAGGTCGCGAATACCTTCGTTGTAGTTCTTGACATAGTGGGCGTGTACGAGGTCCATGATGACGGCAATTCCCATCTCGTGGGCTTTGCGGATCAGCTCTTTCAGCTCCTCGGGCGTACCGCAACGCGACGAGGGCGCAAAGAAGTTCGAAACATGGTAGCCGAACGAGCCGTAGTAGGGGTGCTCGGCAATGGCCATGAGCTGGATGGCGTTGTAGCCGTTGCGCTTGACGATCGGCAGAATCTTCTTCGTAAATTCGCGGTAAGAGCCTACGCCCTCCTTCTCCTGCGCCATGCCGACGTGCGATTCGTAGATCATCAGTGCGCCGTTTTTCGAGGCATCAAACTTTTCGCCCCGCCAATCAAAGGCTTCCCCCGGCCACCAGAATTGCGCCGAGAAGTTCTTCGTCTCCTCATCCTGCACCACGCGCGTGGCGTAGGCCGGTATGCGGTCCATCCAACCATTCGGGCCGTGGACATGGATTTTGTAGAGCGATCCGTGCGTCAGACGATCACGGTACATCGCCGCAGGCAGGAAGATGCTCCAGACACCCGCCTGATCGCGCTTCAGGCGCAACTCGGTGCGTTGCCAATTGTTGAAATCGCCAAATAGATAGACATCGTGCGCCCCGGGCAACCACTCGCGGAACCACCATCCGTCGAGCGTGTCGTCCCACTGCCACCCGAAGTAGCGGTAGCCGTTGGCGTACTCCGAAATCGAGCCGTTCGAGGCCTCGATCTGTTCGATCTTCTCGCAATAACGCGCGTAGCGTGCATTCATCTCCCCCTCGACGGGCTGCAACCACTCATCCTCGGCCACAATGGGCAATACCTGCTGCTTTGTCTTATCCATATAACGCGATTTTTAGTGTATCAAATTTATAAAAAAAGAATCGGATAAAAAAATATTTCGAAAAAAATAGCTGTGCTCAGGCAGGAAATAGTGGGTGTTGCTACTTGTCGTGGAAGGTGTGAATCAATCTAAATAGCTTGTTTTTTAGGGTTATGTAAGCTTTTGTTGACTGATTTTTGCCGCTATTTGTCTAAAATGATTACCTTTGCGCCACAAAAAAACTTTTGCGCACCAAAATGAAATAATAGTAAATAATCAGAAGTAAATGAAGCTGTTTTACGAAATGCCGACGCTGGAAGTTTTGGAGATTCTTGTTGAGTCCGGCTTTGCTGCAAGCGGGGATTTTACAATGCCCGATGGTGAGAATAACGGAGATGAGCAGTGGGCATAACCAAATGTTGAGAGGATGATGAAGAGACTGTTTTTTGCAGCTACGTTGCTGCTTATGTTTGTTGCCTGCTCCGAGGAGCAAATCGTTGATCCTATCCTCAAGGACGATGTATTGACGGCGTGTGTGGAGGTGGAGGCTGCTTCGACTTCGTCGCGTGCTTATGACGCATCGCTTAAGTGGAGCTGGGAGGCCGATGATCAGTTGCTTGCCTATCAGGTGTCGGGTGCTGCTACGCGCAATACCCTCACGCTTGTAGAGGGAAATCGTTTCCGTTGTGAGGCTTTTCAGTATGCCACGAACGACGCTTCGTCGTTCCATTTTGTTTATCCTGCAGCTGCCGAAACCTGCACAGGTTCGCTGACAGCTGTGCAGGATGGTACCTGGCGTCCCGTGGCTGTAGCAACGGTGGCAAATGCAACCGTGAACAGCCTTATGACGGTAGATTTTACGCCACTGACGGCCGCTTTGGAGGTGCGAGTATGGACCGAGGATAAGAGCCAGCGTAAGGTGATTGCGAAAGCTGTTCTGAGCTCGGATAGCGATTTTGTGGGCGTGTGGACGCTGCAGAATGATATGACCTATGTCCAGAGCCTCAGTGGTAAGGAGATTGCTCTTGAGGGGCTTTCGTCGGATGTGGTTACGTTTAATATGTCGGTCAATGAGAGTGGCTTTGAGGCCGGTGCACTGCAACTGATGCTGACCGATGCGGCCGGTAACACGACGACCGTTGCTGTTCCCGCCCTGACCTTCGTAAAGGGTAAGCGCACGATCCTGAATGTCGCCTTCAAACTGCCGACCTTTACCTGTGCGACGTATAATGTAAAGAGTTCAACGGATGGTTCGATGGGTACGATGATTAGCGAGGATGCTTGGGACTTCTTCTCTTTGAGTGAGGATTTTAGTAATCTGAAATCGAACCTTTCGTCCTATACATTCGGAACGCGTTCTCGCTCCGCGACTTCGTTCTGGGGAAGTGAACCGAAGGACGGTCTTGGCTTTGCTACGCTCAACGGCCGATGCTCGTGGAGTAATGAGTATATAGATGAGTTTGACTCGGAATATGGAGGACTTTTGGATGGTGCTAACACTTCGGTTGATAAAGGTTTCCGCTATTATTTGGTAACGCTTCACGATGGCGTGGAGGTTGAGGTCTATATTACTCATATGAATACCTGGAGTGATTCGGGTACGGGGCATGTGGACTGCCAACATGCACAACTTAAGGAGGTTGCGACCTATATTGCCAACCATCAGAGCGGTCGCCCCGTAATCTTTATGGGTGATACGAACCTGCGTTACACGCGCCACGATTTTGAAACCTACTTTTGGTCGATTCTGCGGAATGCCGGTTTGTCGTATGCCGATCCTTGGGCAGAGTTCCAGTGGCCGATTACGCGCGAGGAGCAAGGTTTAGATGATAATAACGGTTATCCGCCCTATCCTCATGCTTCGTTGATGGTAAGTGATGCAACGTCATCGGGTACAGATATCAAGTGCTCGACGACGCAGAACGGCGAGGTGGTAGATAAGGTGATTTACATCAACAAGCCGTCGAACGCTGTGCAGATCAAGGCGAAGAGCTACCTGCGCGATACGAGCTACAGCGATCTTTCGGATCATATGCCGATTGTCGTGGAGTTCAGCTACGAGAAGCAGTAGTCGGACGAACGTTGTTTTGTTAAAAGCCCTGCAACCTAAAAACGTTGCGGGGCTTATTTTTAGAAGCTGTTTGAATTTGTTTGCGAAATGATTTTACAGCTTTTTTGTGGCTA
>CAYOEE010000022.1:0-13504 GCA_964402935.1 uncultured Alistipes sp.
AACCGCCTCCAACTGCACGAGAAGGTCAAACTGCTGGGCTTCCTCAATGAGCAGGAGCTGCCGGCCTACTACGAGGCGTGCGACCTGTTCTGCCTCTCGTCGGTCTATAAAACGGAGGCTTTCGGCATTGTGCAGATCGAGGCGATGAGCTACGGCAAGCCGGTTGTGGCCACGACGATCGAGGGTTCGGGTGTCCACTGGGTCAATGCCGAGGGGGTATCGGGACTCAATGCCCGCAAGGGCGATGCCGAGGCCTTGGCCAAAGCGATTCAGGCCATCACGGCTCACCCGATGATCTACGAGCGTTACTCCGAGGGCGCCAAGCAGCGTTTCGACGAAAACTTCACGCTCGAAAAGATGATTGAAAACACATTGTCAGTCTATAAACCGATCTAACAACTCAACCAGAACATGAAGAAAACAACGCAACTCATTGAGGGGGGGGGTATTTACAAGTAATCATATGTCGCCAGTTTCACGTTTTTGCAAGCGCACGTTCGACATTGTCTGCTCGATTGCAGGCATTCTTATCTTCTCCTGGCTGATGCTCATCATTTGGATTGCCATCAAATGGGAGGATGGAGGCCCCGCTCTTTTCCATCAGGAGCGCATCGGTCGCAACGGCAAGCCCTTCACGTTGCATAAATTCCGTTCGATGATCGTCGAGGCCGAGGCCGACGGGGCTCAACTCTACCACAACGGCGACGAGCGCCTGACGCGCGTCGGCCGCTTTATCCGCGATCACCACCTTGACGAGTTGCCCCAGCTTTGGAATGTCCTGCGGGGCGATATGTCGTTTGTCGGCCATCGACCCGAGCGACAAGTCTTCATCGACCAAATCATGGAGCACGATCCGCGCTACGAGCTGTTGTATGCCATGCGCCCGGGGCTTTTCTCGCTGGCCACGCTCTACAACGGCTACACGGATACGATCGAGAAGATGCTCACCCGCCTGGAGATGGATCTCGACTACATGGAGCACTGCTCCTTTTGGCGCGACATGAAGATCATCACGCTCACCGGTATCTCGATCCTGACGGGCAAAAAATTCTAAAATACCAACCCATGCAACTCAAACCGCACCTGAAACTTCGTCGCATCGGCAAGATGCAGATGGTGGTCGATACCCGCACCGGGCAGGCCAACCTGGCGAACGTCTATGAGCTGAACGAAACAGCGGCGGCCGTGTGGGAGCAGGCGTCCAAAGGAGCTTTTACGGCGCAACAGCTCGCCGAGGCCCTGACCGCCGAATTTGACATTGATTTCGAAGCGGCCCTTCACGACGTGGAGGAGTTGCTGAAAACCTGGCAAGGCTACGGCCTGCTACTCAACCCATAAACAATGCGTTACCAGACAAAGGCATACCGAGCACTCTTCCTGCTCTTGCAGGCCGGCTTGTGGGAGCGACGTCCGAAGGATCTCTCCATCTTCCCGCTCAGCGAGACGGAGTGGAACTCGCTCTTTGTCTTGGCACAGCAGCAGACCGTACTGGGCATCACCTACCGTGGATTGGACTACCTGCCCGAGTACCTTTTTCCGCCGCAGGAGTTGCTGTTTCGGTGGGTGGCCGAGATCGGCCGCATCGAGGAGCGCAACCTGGAGAGCAACCAATCGCTCATCGAGTTGGTGAAGCTCTTCAGCAGCCACGGGCTGAAGCCGATCCTGCAAAAGGGACAGGGCGTAGCCACGTTCTACGATCGTCCGTTGCTCCGCACCTGCGGTGATATCGACCTTTGGTTCCCGACGCGCGAGGAGCGTTTCGAGGCGGTGCGCCTGATCAAGGAGCAAGGCATTGCCGTTCACACGGCAGCCGATCGGAGCAACCACTATCTCTGGCATCACATCGAGGTGGAGCATCACCGCTACCTGCTCGATCTGCAAAGTCCGGGGAGCAAGGAGTGGGGACGGCGGCTGATTACCAAGATGCAGCCGACCACCCTTACACTGGTCGAGCATACCGATACAGCGATTTTGACCCCCTCGCCGGAGGTGAACCTCCTGTTGCTCAATGCCCATATCTGCAAACACGCAATCGGATTGGGCATCGGACTAAGGCAGATTTGCGACATGGCTCGTGCCTACCTGACGTTGCACGAGCGCGTGGATGGGGAGGAGATTCGCGCCCTCTACCACCGTGCAGGCCTGAAGCGCTGGAGCCGACTGTTGCACAGCTTCTTGGTCGAATATATCGGTTTGGAGCCTGAACTGCTCCCCTACGAAGAGCCGGCCGAGGATGCCAAGCCGCTCTTGGAGGTGGTGCTTCGCGGAGGCAACTTCGGACAGCACACCTCGGATCGTGAGGCGGTCATGGGTTCGCTCTGGGAGCGCAAACTTCACACCGCCCGCAGCTTTATCAAGAACTGCCGTTTCTCGTTCCGCTACGCCCCCTCGGAGGCGGTGTGGACCGTGTGGCAGCTCACGAAAGGGCAACTCGGATGAGCGCAACGAGCTACCGAATCGCCGGCTTCGAGGTAGAGGTAATCCTGCCTGCAACCTATGAAGCCGAGCAATGGCTCCCGACGGCCGAACCGTTTCGCGCAACGGAGCAAGCGAAAGAGCCCCTGTTGCGTTTCCGCGCGCTGGGACTTACGGCCGACGAGGAGGCGCGCTTTGCAACGGCCGAGCAGCTCTCGGAGGATCGCAACGACATGGGCATCGTCCGCCTCAAGCGCTTGGGGGAGGAGTTACTGATCGAGCAACGCTTTCTCAACGCCACGGCAACGAACCGCATGATCCTCAACCCACAGCGCAGTGCCTGCGATGTGGAGATTGCGTGGAGGGAGAAAAACAGCCGAGAGGCCCTCTCCTCGCTGCTTCGAGCGGCTTACGCCATGGCCGTCATCAACCACGGCGCCGTCTCGATCCACGCTTCGGCCATCAGCTATCGCCACGAGGCGATTCTCTTCCTGGGACGAAGCGGAACCGGCAAGAGTACGCACGCCGACCTTTGGCGAGCGTATGCCGACGGGGCTGTGCTACTCAACGACGACAACCCTACCCTACGGCTCGAGGCGGGACGCCTCATCGCCTACGGCACGCCCTGGAGCGGCAAAAGAGGTTGCTACCGAAATGTCGGACTTCCCGTGCGGGGCATTGTTCGACTGAGCCAGGGGGCGGAGAATCGTTATCGGGCGCTGAACGAGGGGGAGGCTTTCATGGCCCTGCTGCCGAGCTGTTCGGCCGTGCTGAGCGACGAGAAGATGGAGGATCAGCTCTGCGACCTACTGGGCAAGATCACACAACACACCCGCATCGGCCATTTGCAGTGCCGTCCCGACCGACAGGCCTTCTGCTGTTGCCACGCAGGGCTGGGTTATGAGGAGGCTTGAAAACGAATAACAAGTGGCACAAAAAAGTGCCTATAATATAATAAGGATAGAACAATAAAAACACAATAATCAATCATGCGAAACAAAATTCTTTTGTTGGCTCTTCTCGTTGCGACGCTGTGCTCCTGCTCTTCGCCGAGAAAATTCGTCTATTTGCAGGATATGCAGGTGGGCGAAAAGGAGGCCTTTGACATCAAACACGAGGCCATCGTCCACCGTGACGACCGTCTGCGTATTACCGTGACGTGCAAAAGCCCCGAGCTTGCACTGCCGTTCAACAACCAAAGCGGTCTGGTGTCGATTACGGCCGATGGCGGTATTGATGCCCGCCGTGGAGCTGTTGCCGAGCAGGGCTACCGCGTCGATATCGACGGCAACATCATCTTCCCGATTCTGGGCAAATTGCAGGTCGAGGGATTGACCGTAAGCCAGGTCTCGGAGCTGATCCGCAACAAGATCATCGAGGGCAACTACATCAACGACCCGCAGGTCTCGATCGAGTTCCTCAACTTCAAGTACTCGGTGCTGGGAGCTACGGGTGCCGGTGTCTATTCGGTCGATGGCGACCGCATCACGCTGCTCGAGGCGTTGGCTCAGTCGGGTGATCTGGCGGCGAATGCCCGCCTGGATCAGGTGCTCGTCATTCGTGAGATCGGCAACGAGCGTCAGGTCTTCTCGCACGATATGCGCTCGAAGGAGATTTTCAACTCGCCAGCCTTCTACCTGCAACAGAACGATGTGATCTACGTTGTACCGAAGTACCGCAAGCAGGATACCGAATCGAAAGTACTGCAGTACCTGACCCTTGTTCTTTCGATGGCTACAGCCGCAACGTCGATTTTGTGGTATATCGATCGCCGCTAACCATTTAACATCCGTCACGAGATAAACGAACAATATGCAAACCAACAACAAACAAAATAAGGCGGACGAGCTGAATATTGCCGAGCTCTTCATGTTCCTCTTCTCGAAGTGGCCCTGGTTTCTGCTCTCGATGGCAATCTGCGTAGGTGCGGCCTGGTATCACTATGCCTCGACCCCCTTTGTCTATTTCCGCACGGCGACGGTCTTCATCAAAGACCCCGCCCAGAAGACCGCCTCGGCCGGTCTGGACCGCTACGACAACTACATCAACAAGGTCAATGTGGCGAGCGAAATTTACCGTTTCCGCACCAAGAACCTGATGCGTGAGGTGGTCAAGCGTGCCAACGCCGATGTAAGCTATCAGATTGCCGACGGTCTGCGCGACAAGGAGCTATACACGTCGGCTCCCGTCAAGGTCACCTTCCCCGAGGAGATTCAGAATCGTCGCGTCGCCTTCACCCTGACAATGAAGGACACGAAGCGCGTGACACTGAGCGAATTCGAGGGTATGGAGGAGATGAAGCCGATGGAGGTAAACCTCGGCGACACGGTCTCGATCTATGCAGGCGACATCGTCATCACCCCGACCAACTTCTGCAACGAGCAGTGGAAGGGCACTGAGATTCGCGTCACGAAAAGTCCCGTGAATCAGATGGTCAGCTACTTCCTCTCGAACTTCGGTGTTCGTCAGGAGTCGGAGGAGGCCTCGATTCTGGCCCTCTCGATCCGCGACAACTCGCCGATTCGTGCCGAGGATATGCTCAACACGCTGATTGCCATCTACAACGAGGAGTCGATCCGCGACAAGAACCAGGTGGCCATCAACACGGCCAACTTCATCAACGAGCGCCTGATCATCATCGAGCGCGAGCTGGGTTCGGTGGAGCAGGATATCGAAAACTACAAGGTCTCGAACGAGATGATTGACCTCTCGACCGTAGCCGGTCAGGCCGTGAGCGAAACGACCCAGCACGGTGCCAACCTCATCGAGTTGGAGACGCAGCTGCAATATGCCTCCTACATCCGCGACTATCTGACCGATCCGACGAAGGAGATCGAGCTGATTCCGGCCAATACGGGTCTGAGCAACATGAACATCGAGACGCAAATCAATCAATACAACACGATGAAGCTGCGCCGCGACAAACTCATCGTCGATGGCAACGATTCGAACCCCGTGATTCAGGAACTGAACAGCTCGCTCCGCGCCATGAAGCAGACGATCATCCGCGCCGTGGATAACCTGATTGCCAACCTCGAGGCCAAGATCAAGGATACCTCGAGCCGCGAGGTGCGTGCCAAGGCGCGTGTTCGTTCGATTCCCCGCAAGGAGCGCGATATGCTCTCGATCGAGCGTCAGCAAAAGATCAAGGAGTCGTTGTACCTCTTCCTCCTGAACCGTCGTGAGGAGAACGCCCTGACGCAGGCCATGGCCGACAACAACGCCCAGATCATCGACAACGCCAGCGGTTCGAGCAGCCCGATTGCCCCTTCGCGCAACCGCATCCTGTTGCTGGGTCTGCTGATGGGTTTGGCCATCCCGGGGGTGTACTTCCTGCTCCGTATGTTCCTCGATACGCGCGTACACAGCAAGCGCGACATCAAGGAGGCGGTGAGCGTACCGATCCTGGGCGATATTCCGCTCGACAAGGAGCTTTGGAAGCAGCCCTCGAAGGCAACGATCGCCCTGACCGAGAAGAAGGAGGGTATGATTGCCGAGGCGTTCCGCATCCTGCGTACCAACCTGCGCTTTAAGCTGCATGGCGGCGTCAAGAGCGCGGAGCATACGAGCCACGTCATCACCCTCACCTCGTTCAACGAGAGTGCCGGTAAGACCTTCATTGCAGGTAACCTGGCCATGAGCCTTGTCAATGCCGGCAAGCGCGTCATTGTGGTCGATATGGATATCCGCAAGGGTACTCTTTCGGCACCCTATGGCGAGCGTCATCGCGGTCTGACGAACTACCTGGCCGACGAGAGCATGAAGCCCACCGAGCTGATTCGCAAGGACATCCTGGCCCCCGGGCTGGATCTGATTGCGGCAGGTACCATCGCCCCGAATCCGGCCGAGCTGTTGATGTCGGAGCGTCTGGACGAATTGTTTGCCTACCTGCGCGAGCAGTACGACTACATCGTAGCCGATAATGTGCCGATCGGTATCATCGCCGACGGTACGATCTCGAACCGCATCGCCGACCTGACGATCTTCGTGGTGCGTGCCGGCAAGCTCGACAAGCGCCAGCTGCCCGAATTGGAGGAGCTTTACCAGGAGAAGAAGCTCCAAAACATGGCACTCGTTGTCAATGGCACCGAGGCACATCGTCGCGGTTACGGTTATGGCTATGGGTACGGTTATGGCTATGGCTATGGCTATGGCTACGGTTACGGTTATGGCTACGGGCTCACGTCGGAGGGCAAGAAAGGCTCGAAAAAGAGAAAATAACAAACAAATCAATATTAACTTTAAACAACAACGCGTATGAAAAAACTTTTGGCTCTTGTAGCCTTTGCCTTGATGGCAGGCGCTACCTTCGCACAGACGGCCGACGTTGAGGAGGAGGTAATCTATGAGAAGAACAAGCACAAGGTCGTGACGAACACCTTCTGGGATAACTGGTGGGTACAGATCGGCGGTGGTGCACAAATCTATTATGGCGACCACAACAAGCAGTTGGATTTCGTAGATCGCCTGTCGCTGGCTTTAGATGCCGGTTTCGGTAAGTGGTTCAGCCCGCAGATCGGTGTGCGCGCCATGATCAGCGGCTTGACGATCAACGGTGCTACGCACGGAAGCGCCCATCGAGTATCTGCTGATGAGTATATTGTAGGTGCTCCTCACTATCTGTGGGACCAGCAGTTCGACTTCTACAACCTGCACGCTGACGTGCTGTTCAATATGTCGAACATCCTCTGCGGTTACAAGGAGAAGCGCGTGTGGAACTGCTCGCCCTACCTGGGTCTGGGTTGGATGGTAACGTGGGAGTCGCCCCGCGCTCGTGAGGTGAGCCTCAACCTTGGTATCTTCAACGCCATTCGTCTGAGCGAGAAGTTCGACTTCAACATCGATCTTCGCACGACGATGGTCAAGGACTCGTTCGACGGTGAGACGGGTGGTCGCAAGGAGGAGGGTCTTTGGACCGCTACGTTCGGCTTCTCGTACAAGTTCAAGAAGCGCGGCTGGGATCGTTCGAAGACCGTTATCCACAACAACCGTGCTGAGGCCAACGCCCTGCAGAAGCAGCTCGACGCCCTGCGCGATCAGAACGAGAAGTTGCAGAACGATCTGAAGAACGCCGAGGCTCAGATCAAGGAGGTAAAGGTGATCGAGAAGGAGCAGACGGTAGCACCGGTTTATGTAGTCTTCGAGATCGGCAAGTCGGAGCTTTCGAAGGAGGCTCGTGTAACGCTGGGTCTCTTGGCCAAGGCCATCAAGGAGGCTCCCGAGGGCACGACCTACACCATTTCGGGTTATGCTGACGAGGGTACCGGTTCGAAGCGTCTGAACGAGAAGCTCTCGGCTGATCGCGCTCAGGCCGTTTACAACTGCCTCACGGAGGAGTATGGTGTTGATGAGAGCCAGCTGCGTCTGGTATCGAAGGGTGGCGTAGAGAATATGTTCTACGATGACCCGAAGCTGAGCCGTGCCGTGATCGCCGGTGAGGTCCACTAATCACTCGTCCGTAAGGGATTGAACGAGGGAGCAACTTTTTCGGGTTGCTCCCTCACTTTTTATCCGTAAAAGATTATCTTTGTAACAAAGAAAAAAATGTATTTATGGCAAGCATCCTGCAAATCGAGCAACTCAAAAAAGCCTACGGTGAGCGTGTGCTCTTCGAAGGGCTGACGCTCCACCTCGACGAGGGGGACAAGGTGGCCGTGGTGGCGGTCAATGGAGCCGGCAAAAGTACCCTGCTGAATATCATTGCCGGCGTGGAGGATTATCAGGCGGGGCAGATCACCACACGGCGCGACCTACGGATGGGCTACCTAAGGCAGAACCCCTCTTTCGGGGCTGATCTTACGGTCTTGGAGGCCTGCCTGGAGGGAAACGACGCTGCAGCTCGCGCCATTACGCGCTACGAGCAGGCTCTCGCGTCGGGTGATGATCTGGAGGGTGCCATGGCCGCCATGGATGCAGCCGGTGCGTGGGACTACGAGCAGCAAGCCAAGGAGGTGCTGACACGTCTGGCGCTCGAACGGCTCGAACAACCCGTCCGCGAACTTTCGGGCGGTCAGCTGAAGCGTCTGGCCTTGGCCGCCGTGCTGGTTTCGAAGCCCGATCTGCTGATTCTGGATGAGCCTACCAACCACCTCGACCTGGGTATGATCGAGTGGCTGGAGGAGTACCTCGCCGCCTCGCGCATGACGCTCCTGATGGTCACGCACGACCGCTACTTCCTGGATCGGGTCACGACACGCATTGTCGAGATCGACGATCAACAACTCTACGCCTACCGCGGCAACTACACCTACTACCTCGAAAAGCGGCAGGAGCGCATCGACCAGATCAATGCCGCTGCCGAGAAGACCCGCAACCTCTACCTCCGCGAGTTGGAGTGGATTCGTCGCACCCCCTCGGCTCGCACGGGCAAGGCGAAATTTCGCATCGACGCCTTCGAGCAGCTCAGCGAGGAGCGCCGCACCCAACTTACCGAGCAGCGGGTTGAGATCGGCATCGAATCCTCGCGCATCGGCACGAAAATCTTTGAGATGAAGCACCTCTCGAAGCGCTACGGAGAGAAAAACATCCTCCGCGACTTCAGCTACCTCTTCACGAAGGGCGAGAAGCTCGGCATTGTGGGCGAAAACGGCGTGGGTAAATCGACCTTCGTCAAGATGCTCCTGGGTGAGGAGGCGGCCGATAGCGGCACGATTGAGGTGGGACAAACGGTGCGCTTCGGCTACTACGCCCAGCAAGGGATCACCTTCAACGAGCAGGATCGCGTGATTGATGTCGTGAAACGTATTTCGGAGGATATCACCCTTGCGGATGGCAATCGCATCAGCGCGTCGCAGCTGCTGAACCGCTTCCTCTTCTCGCCGGCGTCTCAATACGACTATGTGGCCAAGCTCAGCGGTGGCGAGCGCCGTCGCCTCTACCTCTGCACGGTGCTGATTGCAAACCCCAATTTCCTGATCCTTGACGAGCCGACCAACGACCTCGACATCCAGACCCTCAACATCCTGGAGGAGTACCTCCGCGGCTTCAAGGGGTGCGTGATTGTCATTTCGCACGACCGCTACTTCATGGATAAGATTGCCGACCACCTCTTCGTGATGCAGGGCGAGGGTCGGATCAAGGATTTCCCGGGCAACTACACCCAATATCGTCATTGGCTGAAGGCACAAGAGGCGGAACAGGCGGCCGAAGAGGAGCGCCGTCGCAAACCGAGCGCCCCTGCCGTCGCGCAAAAAACCACGCGCACCTACACCGATCGCCTCACCTTCAAGGAGCGACGCGAGTTGGAGGTCTTGGAGGAGGAGATTCCCACCCTGGAGGCACGCAGGAGGGCGCTGGAGGAGCAGATGAGCAGTGGCACGATGGCCGTCGAGGAGTTGCTCAAAGCCTCAAACGAGATCACGGCGCTGATCGATGAAATCGACACGAAGAGCCTGCGCTGGCTGGAGCTGAGCGAGAAGAACTAACCCACAAAAAAAACGAAGAACCTATGCAAGTCATACTCGACAAGATGCGTCGCATCGTACAGACTGCTACCCCGCAAGCGCTGAAGACCATCAGCTGGATTGTCCGCCTGACGGTGCTCGTATCGTTTGTCGTCTTTTTGATGCAATACACCGGCCTGATTGCCTGGATTTCGGCGCAGGTAAGCCCGCTGTTCCACCTCTTTGGGCTGCGTGGTGATGCCGCCATGGCCTTCGTAAGCGGCTATTTCATCAACATCTACACCTCGATCGGTGTGATTACGACCCTCGACCTTACCGTGCGCGAGATTACGATCCTGGCCACGATGTCCACCGCGGCCCACGCCATCATTGTCGAGGGCGCCGTGCTGCATAAAACGGGAACTCCGACCCTCTATACGATTGTTGTGCGCACCGTGGCATCGCTCACGCTCGGCCTTGTACTCAACCTCCTGCTCCCCGGACGCCCCTGCCTGATCGAGGGTGGCACACAAGCGGCCTCCGAGATCCCGCTCTTTGCCATTCAGGGGGCGTTTTGGCCAATGTTTAAGACGTGGGGCATGGGGATGTTGCGCCTGGCAATTACGATGTGCGTGTTAATCTACCTGCTCAACATTGTGCAGCGTATGCTCTACGAATTTGGCATCATGGAGCGTATCTCGCGTCTCTTAAGCCCCCTGCTCAGCCTCTTCGGCCTTCCCGAGAAGACCTCCTTCCTTTGGATCGTGGCCAACATCATCGGCCTTTCGTATGGGTCGGCCGCGATGCTCGACGAGGTGGCTCGTGGCACGATTACACGCCGCGAAATCAACCTCTTGAATACCCACATCGGCATTTCGCACAGCAACCTGGAGGATCTGCTGCTCTACGCCTCGATCGGCGGTATTTGGTGGGTCATTCTCCTCTCGCGCTGGGCAATGACCACCCTCTTGGTCTGGTCGCTTCGCGGCTATTATCACCTTTGCGATCGACACAACTAAACGTGAAGCGTAACGAAAAGCAAGAGGCTGTCCAACAAACTTTGTTGAACAGCCTCGTTTCGTTCTTAAAAGCCGTGGATTAGAGAGCCGGCGTGAACTCCCAAACGGCAGGCTTCGAATAGTTGCCGTCGGCATCGACAGCAATTACGATAGCGATATAGGGAACAGTGCTATAGAAGCTCTGCGAAGCCGACGTATCAGTCGTCTTCCTCACCTGATACAGCCCCTGGTTGGCAACCATCCACTTCGAAGCCGCCTCGGGCGTACCACCCATCGTATTCGTGTAAGCGTAGGCGCTCGTCTGAGCGATGTAGTAGAGGTACTGCGTTACCTCGCCACCCGTAGCCGTCCAAGCGATCTTACCGGCACGCTGGTTGATCACTGAGTTAGCCTCGTCAATCGTTACCGTTACGGGGCTGTCGAAGGTGATAGCCTTGGTCGAGAAGGCGAACTGCTGCGGAGCCTTGTAAGCACCGTTGTTATCTACGGCCAATACGGCGAGTACATACTCAACACCGATCTCCAAGTCGCTGGCATATACATCCTGACCGTTGGCGGCAAAGTAATTCGTAGCTACGAGATCCGTAACCAGAGCCTCGTCCGTAGCGGGAACCTCACCCTTCTTGTAGAAGTTGTAGTAGATCATCGAAGCACCATTGGCAACGAGCGTAGCGTTAGCCGTCGTGAAGTCGGCCTCGATGGTCGGGGTCGTAACCTCTACCGTACCACCTGCAACCAACGCTGCGGTGTTGAACTCCTCGAACAGATATACATCCTCGGTCGTGTACTCCGTCTTGCCATCCTCAGCCGGAACTACGCAGATTACATAGTCGGTCTGGGGGTTGAGCTGCAACGACGACTCTACGAACGGCAGACCCAGCACCGAACCGCTATAAGTATAGGTGCTCGAAAGGTTGTAGGTGCACTCCGGCTCGTAACCCCAACCAAGGTACTGGTTGATGTTCGACAGCCATACGTCCATCTCAAACTCAGCCTTTCGCGAGAATACGGCATAGTACTTCGTGAAGCCGCCCATCTTGGCATCAACGGTAATCGTGTTGAAGGTCGAAGCGCTCTGAGCGAAGGAAACAACCTGCTTGGTGAAGGTTACGGTCTTGAACTCCGACGAAACCTCCGATACATAGTTCCAACCTACCTGGCGCTCTACATAGGTAGCCACATAGAAGATATACTCGGTATCCTCAGCCAGCTCCTGACCATAGATCGTCTCGGGATCCGAGTTCAGCTTCAGACCCTCCCACGACGAAACCGCCTGAGCCGTGTAGTTGGCCAGCGCCTCGTTCGTCGTAGCCTCGATCGTCGTAGCGTCGTACTCGGCAGCGGGCATCACGCCATATACGAAGCCCTGAACACCCGTGTGAGCCTCTACGGTTACCGACTTGCTCGTAGCAACCACCGTCTTGAAGGGGTTGCCCGACGTGAACGACATCTTCGTCACGGCAGCCTTGCCGTCAGCGAACACACCGAACACCTTCACCGAACCGTTGGCAATCGAGGGATTGGCAGCAATGGCCTCCTCCGACGGAGCGGTTACTGTTACCGTTACATAGTTCTCCTCAGGATTGATCTCGGGAATCGAAACCGTCCAACCCTCCGAGACCTCCTTGATGATGTCCGTCAGGCCGTTGTAGCGCAGCTCGATGTAGCGATCCGTAGCACCCGGAGCGAGGTAGAAGGTCGTCACGGCGTCACGCTGGCCCTCGTAGAAGAAGCCTACCGAGTTGCTATCCTCCTGCTGAATCTCTACCGTGAAGGTCGTACCATCCATGAGCGTGAAGACAGCGGCAACAGCAACCGGCTCACCCCACTCATCCTCCTCGTAGAGGTATTCAACACCTACGATGTTGCACGAGCAAGCGGCGCTCGTATCACCGGCATTGTCCTCCTCGGGGAGCAGCTGCTCCAGCATATCGGCCGAGAAACCGGTCTCGATCCAAGTCTCCGAGTTGCTGAACTTAATCCAGATCTTGCCATCCTCATCGGTCTTGGTCTCCAGGGTGGGGAATGCGGGAATCTCCGGAATCTCTACCTCCTCGGGAACGACGGGAATATAGTTCTCGCCATCCATCAGGGGGGTCAGCTGACCGTCAGCACCCATCGTGGCCCATACCTTCACGCCATCAACCTCCATGACATAGATCAGGTTTGTGGGCAGCGCCTCCGGCTTGTACTCGGCATAAACGACAAACGACGTACCATCCGAGAGGGTAATCGTCCAGTTGCCGTTGGCATCCTGCGTGTGGCTCTTCACCGTCACCAGGCCACCAATCATGTTCTGCAACGAAGCAACGTCCGCGTTGAGCTTAGCCTCCAGCGCAGCGACCTTCTGGTACAGGTCGGCGATCTGGTTCTTGATCTCCGTGTCGTCATAGGGAACGTAATCGCACTCCGAACACGAAACGCCTACCATAGCCGACACCATCATCAGCGCGGCTACGAGTTTGTTGAAAAAGTTCTTCATTTGAATTGGTTTTTAAGTGTGTTGAATCTAATTCGGTCGTCTTAAAAAGACTATTAAGTCGCAAAACTACGGTTTTTTTCCTAAAATGAAAAGAAAATGTACAAAAAAATACACAATCGCACGCCAAGGCATACGATTGTGTAGGCTGCTCACTTAGAAGCTGTTTAAAATTTATTTGCTTCATTCTTTTACGCTCTTTCCGACTC
>CAYOEE010000023.1:0-13184 GCA_964402935.1 uncultured Alistipes sp.
ACCTCATCAAACCTATCAACTGATGCAACTTATTTTTTTAACATTACTTAATAAATAGCTGTATGACACATTCCCATTTTGAAGTAGAAATAATTGAGGAATATATTCTTGAATTTAATACAACTTTCACTAGTGTCCCATTAAAATTTTTAGTTTTTCTTGCAAATTACTAAATAACAATACTTTACAGCAATTTTTAATGTGAACCGATTTGAAATTTTAATTTCACAGATCCCGATTTTTCAATGGATTAGTATCGTTAATTATCAACAAGTTACAAAACAGATTCTATCGAAAATGTCTTGAATGCGAATTTAATGGGACACTAATGTACAACTTTCATTACTGAGCCGGTTTTATTTCTCAAAGTTGCGAAAACCGCAACACCCGACTCAATGAGTCCTCAAGCACTATACGATGCAACTCGCAAATCATGGCGTATATCTCCCAAACGTGCTATGAAGGCAAAATATGTTTTTGCCATTCATAACAACACCGTCTTGGAGGTATATGAACCTCAGTTGTGGTATTTAGCTTTGTCAAACGATTTGCGCCTTGCATTTGAGGGAGTATTGGCACCTATTGATATACGCAACAAATACGTAGGCAAAGAGATTCTCGAGTTGAAAGACCGTCAAAATCCCGCAACAACAAATTTCTCGATTGATTAGTCCTAAACTTGAATGAATGAAAAAAAGCGTATGCTGGAATCTTTTCCATCGCATACGCTTTTTGGAGTATAGTCGCCCTTTTATTCGCAGAGCCAATTGATATACTGCTCGATGTTTTGTTGGCAGACGGGGCAGAACGATTCTACGCCGCGGAACGAATTCATCAAACAGTTCTGCATCGGACGGTACATTCCCTTTGAGAGGTAGCCCGCACCCTCATAGACGCCCACCTTATCGCGGTAGGCCTCGGTCGTGGGAGTCGGGACAGGCGTTCCATCCTCGAGGAGCGACTGCCAAATCTGCTTCTTCTCGAAATCCACGAGCGAGGTGATATTCGGCTCCCACGGCTCGATTTTCAGGCTGTACATCGTCTCGTCGTAGGCCGTATTACCCACATACTCATCGCCCAAGCCCATCAAGAGGTGGCCAAATTCGTGGATGTAGATCTTGCCCGTAAAGCCCGGATTATGCGCTGCCGAGATACCGTAAAAATTGAAGATTCCGCCACCGCCATATTTCTGCGTATTGGACAAGACGTAGATATAGTCGTAGGGGACGTGGGCCGCCAAATCGCGCAGGCGCTGCTGGTCGGCCACGGTCTGGTAACGCTCCGAATCGAAGGTCGTGAAGTTGGCATCGCAGGCCGTATTGCGCCACACGCGCTCACCCGGAATTGTCACGCCCGAATCCTCCGAGGGTGCCCACACGGCGCGGATATTGAATCGCTCCTTCAGCCGATCATAGGGGGCATAGGCAAACATCGCATCGGCAAACTTTTGGCAGGCCTCCTCGAATTTCGCCCGCTCGCCCGCGCTATACCCCTCGGGCAGCACCACAATATCGACGCGCGTCGAGTGGTTGCCGTGGTAGGCGACATCGAAACATTCGTAGCGAGGCGTAAACTGCTCAACCCAATAGCTTTCGGGGTCAATATCCTGCTTATACTTCAGCACAAAACGTCCCTTTGCATCGCGCCCGTAGAACTCGATGCGGCACGGATGCTTGGGGTAGGGGAAGATGACCGATTCGGGGTAGGCACGCTGTGCGGTTTGCGCTTCGGGAGTACTTTGCCACTCGTTGAAGAGCGTGCAATAACCGCGTGAATAGATCTCCCGCTCACTCGCCAAATCCACGATGCGGAAGAACTGATTGCCCAAGCCGGTTGTATCCACCAGCGAGTGCCTCGAACCGCCCCAATAGGGTTCGGCCTTCAGGCCGTTGAAGTAGTAGTGCTCCGAGGCGTGATCGCCCGCGTGCTGGTAATCGAAGCGCATCGTGCGGTCGAAGAAGAACTCCTCGAACGCGACCTGCGCACTCACCGACGCATAGCAAAAGAGCAAAAGAAAGGGTAGTAGTCGTTTCATCGTTTTAGAGCTTAAAAACAAAAGCGAACGAGTCATAAGGCCCGTTCGCTTCTTGTTGTTTGATTACTTCTTTTCGGGCTTGCCGATCGTTTCGCGCATCTGCGTATCGGCCATGATGTTCTTCATCTTGTAGTAGTCCATGATGCCCAGGTTTCCGTTGCGGAAAGCCTCGGCCATCGCCAGGGGCACCTCGGCTTCGGCCTCGATCACCTTGGCGCGCGCATCCTGCGCTTTGGCCTTCATCTCCTGCTCCAACGCCACGGCCATTGCACGACGCTCCTCGGCCTTGGCCTGGGCGATGTTCTTATCGGCCTCGGCCTGATCCATCTGGAGCTGAGCGCCGATGTTCTTACCCACGTCGATATCGGCAATATCAATCGAGAGAATCTCGAAAGCCGTACCGGCATCCAGACCCTTCTCCAGCACCACGCGCGAGATCGAATCGGGATTTTCGAGCACGATCTTATGCGAATCGGCCGAACCGATCGACGACACGATACCCTCACCGACACGCGCCAGGACGGTCTCCTCACCGGCACCACCGACCAGCTGTTTGATGTTGGCGCGCACCGTTACACGCGCTTTGGCGATAAGCTGGATACCATCCTTTGCCACGGCAGCCACGGGAGGCGTATTGATCACCTTCGGATTCACGGACATCTGCACCGCCTCGAAGACATCACGACCAGCCAGGTCGATAGCCGTAGCCATCTTAAAGTCGAGCAGAATGTTGGCCTTCTGAGCCGACACGAGGGCATGCACGACATTCGTCACGTTACCACCGGCCAGGTAGTGGGCCTCCAGCTCGTTGGGGTCGAGGCTCAGGCCGGCCTTCGTACTCTCGATCATCGACGAAACGATAATCGAAGGCGGCACTTTGCGCCAACGCATCAAAATAAGCTGCAAAAGGCTGATTCTTACGCCCGACACCAGGGCCGAGAACCACAATCCTACGGGAATAAAATAGAAAACGATCCAGACGGCGACAAGCGCCACAAAGACCAATAAGGCGATAAATCCGGTATCCATAGTGATAAGTTATTAAGGTTTATTGATTTACTTTCTTGACAACAACGCTGAAATTCTCAAAGCCAACGATCTCGATTTCGCATTTCGGGTCGATGTAGGCATCCTTCGATTTGGCCTCATAGGTTCGACCTGCGAACTCGACCTTACCCATCGGCGAGAGGCGCGACACGGTCACTCCGCGATCACCCACCTGAAGCTCCTGTTCGGGTGCGGGCATCGACTGCGACTGGATCTCCTTCTTCAGCGCAAAACGCTGCCACGTCTTGGCACGCAACGAGAAGACCGAAGCGATAACGGCCGAGAGAATAGCCACCACGAGGATCACAACACCCACCGTGGCCGATTGAGCAAAGGCCAAATAGATAGCGCTTCCATAGCAAACAATTGCCAGCAGTGCACCGATCGAAACACCGGGTAGCAAGACCAGCTCGGCAATCAGGAAGAGTACGCCAAAGAGCAATAAAAGAATGATATAGCCCATAGTTTTATCGTTTTAAGGTTTTTATTCGTTGCTTTCGTTGGGCGCCGGAGCCAGCTCCTTGACACGCACATCGAGCGCCGTATCAACCGCCCGCACGGCATCGGCCACGCGATCCGCCTCCGCCTTGTCGGCAAACGTACCCACCACAAAGAGGGTAGCACCCACCTTCGAAAGCTCTACGCCCTCTACCGTCGAGATAATCTCACGCACACCCTCGGGCAGTGCATCCAGCCCGTGAATCTCGATGCGGCAACCCGACGAGGTCGCCGACGGAGTCGGCTCTTCGGCCAGGTTACGATAGAGGCCATCGACCCAAACCGTCACCTGCGGCTTCGTGAAGCCGCGTTTCTTCAGCAAGGCTTGTGCCGCTTCGGCCTCCTCCTGCGTAGCAAAGCCACCGGCAAAGTAGCGCCACTTGCCTTCGTCGGTTACCACATAGGACAGCGGTACCGTACCGCGGAAGATCGACACGGGACGCTTGGCCGAGAAGGTGCCGACCAGGATGCGATAGATCGTACCGTGGTCGTAGATCGTCGTTTCGGGAATCGGGTTCGCCGTCGTATAATGGGGCTTCGAAACGAAGCGAATCGAGTCGTATTGCAGGAAATAGCGCTGCTCGAAGCCGACACGCGGCACTTTGAAATCAATCGTTGCGAGTTGAGCCGTCACGCCCTGCAACGAATCGACGGCCGCCTGCAAGGAAAGCTCTTTCGCCACATCCGTCTCATACTCAACCAGCGCACGCTTGCGTACAAAGTAATCAACCAAGGCATCCGAGGCCGTTTCGCCCTCCAGCGCCACAATTTCGCGCATGGCGGTCGAGTAACGCTCCGCCTGCCGATCGAGCAAAGCCTCCTTGCCGAGCGCCTCCATCAGGTAGTCGTACGCGTAGCTTTTGTTGTCGTAGATGTAGTTCCAACTTCCGGCCAACGAATCCGATAGTTTGTCGTTGAGCTGCTCCAGCGTGCGGAAACGCTCCTCAAGGTCGAGCGCCTCGGCCTCGGTAGCCACCGTGGCGTAGGCCGCCGAAAGCTCACCGAGCGTGAGATAGTTTGCCATATAGCGATTCACCAAATCGACGGCCTGCATCTCACGTCGCTGGGCGCGTTGCAGGGCGCTGTAATCGGGCATGGCGAGGTACTCTCGGAAGGGACGGTTCTGCACCAGGTTGCGACGCTGCAACGAGTCGGGCAACTGACTCGTCGGGCGGTGTTGTGCCGAGGAGGAGGTGGTGACTGCATCCATGTGATGCAAGACCCACTCCTGCTCGATGGTGTTGATGCGGTCGATCACGCGCCCCTTGGCCGTGCGAAGCTCAAAGATTTGATTCTCGCCCTGCATAATCTGCTCGGCATAGCGAACTCTATTGGCCGCATCCTCGCGCAACGACTGACGAGCACGCACAATCACCGCAGCAATCGAATCCTCGCGCATCTGCAACAAGGTATCCTCTTTGAGCAGGGACATATACTCTTCGTTCTGCTCCAGTCCGGCGATACGCGGTTCGACGCGCAAATCCTGCGCCGAAGCGGCCGAGGCTGCCAGAACAAACGATAAGGTTACAAACAGGTTGGGTAGTCGCATAGTTAGTTTAGTTCCACCATTTCATAAAAAAGAATTGGATCAATCCGAAAATCTCAAGACGTCCAAACAACATCAGCAGGGCATCCGCGCCCTTCATCACGGCCGGAATAGCTGCAAAATTATCCATCGAGCCGACCTCGCCAAAGCCCGGGCCTACGTTACCCACACAAGCCACAGCCCCCGAAAAGGCGGTCATCAAATCCAATCCGAAGAGTGCTCCGAGCAACGATCCGACAAGGATCAACATCATGTAAGCCACGATAAATACCGTCACGGCGTGCAGTGTATCGTTCTCCTGAATCACACCGTCGAGCTTGATGCGGATGACGGCATTGGGGTGGCGCTGCTGCATCATGCGGGCACGCATCATCTTGATCGACAGTACCAGGCGGTCGATCTTAATACCTCCCGTCGTCGAGCCTGAGCAGGCGCAGATCATCGAGACAAAAATCAGGATGATGATGGCAAACGAGGTCCAGGTATTCGTATCGGCCGTAGCAAAACCCGAGGTCGTAATGAGCGACGAGACTTGGAAAATCGCATGACGGAACGACTGGCCGAAGGTGGGGTATAGATCGGCGGCGTAGATGCTCATGGCGACAAAGATCGAGGCCACGAGAATCAGCCCCAAATAGACCCGCGTCACCTCCGAGCGGAAGATGTTGCCACGCTTACCCGTCACGGTGGCATAGATCAAACCGAAGTGAATACCGGCCACGACGATCGTCGTCACCAAAACCGCCTCGATCAGGGGCGAATTATAGAAGGCCAGCGAGGCGTTCTTGGTCGAGAATCCGCAGGTCGATACCGACGACATGCTGTGACAAAGTGCATCGAACCAATTCATGCCCGCCACCTTGAACATCACGGTCGAGAGGATCGTCAGCCCCCAATAGACCACCATCAGAATCTGCACGATCATCTGCGTACGGTAGTGGAAATTCTCCTTTGCCAACGTAGACATCTCGACATTCGAAAGCATCATCTTCGAGCGTCCCATCGAGGGCAGGATCACCAGCGCAAACATCACAACGCCCATACCTCCGATCCAGCAGGTGGACATACGCCAAAACTGCAGACCGCGCGGCAGGCTTTCGATGTCGTTCAAGATCGTGGCTCCGGTCGTCGTAAAGCCCGACACGCTCTCGAACCAGGCATTGATGAGCGAAAACTCCCCGCCCCACATCAGGTAGGGGAACATTCCGACGATGCAGGAGAGGATCCACGAGCCGACCACCACGCCAAAGCCCTCCTTGCCCGAAAGTTGCACCTTCTTGGCCACGAAGATCTGCGGGAAAGCACCCAGCAGAGCCGTCAGCAGGGCCGACAGCAGTAGGGGATAGAAGGCCGAATCCATGCCGCTCAGGTAGGAGATTCCGGCTGAGAGCAGCATGAACGAGGCGATGAACAACATCACCAGGCCCACATATCGCAACACTACATCAATGCGCATCGGCGGATCGTTTTTCGGTTATTCGGTTTACGAACGATGGCGAGTCTGCGTCACCAACGTCTCGATCATCTCTTTCAGTTCCTGCAACTCATCTTTGCACTCCTCCTTCACCGTAAAGGGCACTTTGTAGGCCAGCGAATCGCTCAGGGCGCGGTTCATCTTCACGATCGGATTCACGAAATAGATGGTCATGAAATAGTAGAACATCACCAGGACGGCAATCATCACCAAGAGCGAGATCAACACCGGCGTCACAGCCCGGTAGGCACTGCGCTTCATCTGCTCGGTGCGGGGAGCCAGCGAACTCTGCGTTGAGGTCATATAGGCTTTCACGGCTGCCGTAAGTCGCAGATAGACCGCCTCGTACTCCTCCGTGTACCAGCGCACAGAATCCTCTTCGTCGTTCTTCTCGGCCGCCTCGATAGCCGCCTTCAGCAAGAGCGAATCGACACCGAGCGAGTCGATCGGGAGTTCCGATACATGGGTCGTATCCGTCGCCTCACGCGACACCGCAACGACCTCCGCCATACGGTTCAGGTAGCGATCCACCATCACCTTCATCTCGATCGTGGCAAACGAAAGCGAATCGAGAAACGAGGGATCGAAAGACTCCTCACGAGCCGTCAGGAGCACCTGCTCCAAACGCCCCATGGCTCGACGGCAGTCGTCCGCATAGGACTCCTCGCCCAACACCGTGAGGTGAATCAGCGCCACATTCTGCTCGTGAGCGGCATCGAGCATCTCCTTGGCCAGCTCCACGTTACGACGCGAGGCCGCCAGGATGTCACCCGCACCGCGACTCACGCGGTTAAGCTCCACGAGCGACAACATACCCGAAAGAAAGAGCAGGCAGACAATACTCGAAAAGGCGATCGTCACCCGCTTGCGCATACCCGTCATACTTCTTAAAAATAAAGATACTTATGCAAAGATAATCATTTATTCGAGAATTTCACCGATCAAATCGCCCGAATCGTCAATACCGACCATTTTTACACGACAAATCGTATTGATTCGCCCCCGATCGTAGGGTGCACGCACCCGTCGGTAGTTGCCCGTGAAGCCAAACATCATACCACCACGAATCGTACTCTCGAACAGCACCTCATCCTCTGCGCCCACCGCAGCAGCGCAAAAATCACGATGCAGGCGCTTGCATAGCGCATCCAATTCACCCACGCGACGCGTAGCGACCGAGGACTGCACCTTGTCGGGCATCTCGACAGCCGGCGTACCCGGACGTTCCGAAAAGGGGAAGATATGCAGGAAGGCGGGGCGAAGTGCAGCCAAGAAGTCGTAGGTCGATCGAAAATCCTCCTCTGTCTCACCCGGGAAGCCCGCAATGACATCAATGCCGATAAAGGAATCGGGCATCAACCGCCTTACGGCCGCTATGCGATCGGCAAACTTTTCGGTCGTATAGCGACGACGCATCAAAGCCAAGATCTTGTCCGATCCGCTCTGGATCGGGATATGGAAGTGGTGTTGGAACTTCTTCGACGAGGCGCAAAACTCGATAATCTCGTCGGTCAAAAGGTTCGGCTCGATCGACGAAATGCGGTAACGATCAATCCCCTCGACACGATCCAGCGCCCGCAGCAGGTCGATAAACTTTTCGCCCGTCGTGCGCCCGAAATCACCCGTATTGATACCCGTGATGACAATCTCGCGTTGCCCCTCGCGGGCGATCTCCTCGGCCTCCCTGACCAAATCTGCGATCGGCATATTTCGGCTGTGACCGCGGGCATAGTGAATCGTGCAGTAGGCGCACTTGTAATCACACCCGTCCTGCACCTTGAGAAAGGCACGCGTTCGGTCGGCCGTCGAGTAGGCCGGAAAGAAGCGGGTCAGGTGTTCCACATCGCAACCATAGACCTGTGCAGGGCCTTTTTCGACCATCTCAACCACTCGTTGATATAAATCGCCTTTATAGTTGTTTCCCAACACGATATCAACGCCGTCAATCGCCTCTAAATCCTGCGGACGAAGCTGGGCATAACACCCCGTCACGGCAATAATCGCATGGGGATTTCGACGGTGAAGTTTACGCACCAAATTGCGGCATTTTTTATCGGCATGCTCCGTTACAGAGCAGCTGTTGATAATACAAATATCGGCCTCGGCCGTGGCGGGCACACGCACAAAACCACCCTCTTGAAATTGGCGGGCGAGGGTAGAACTCTCGGCATAATTGAGCTTGCAGCCCAAGGTATGAAAATTGACTCTACGAGGTTGCATCTTACTTTTCTACTGATTTCCGATGCGAAAATACGAAATCTTCCCTAAAAGAAGGTCTTTTTTCAGAGAAAAAAGCGTAAATTTGCGCGCAATTTAACCGCAAGAATGGAATTCATCAGCGATCTGATACAATACGACTATCTCTCCAACGCCTTCTGGGCCGCGATTCTATCGGGCATCAGTTGCGCCTTGGCGGGCACCTACATCGTCGCCCGACGGATGGTCTTTTTGGCCGGCGGTATCACCCACGCCTCGTTTGGCGGGCTGGGTATCGCTCTCTATATCGGTGTGAATCCCTTGCTCGGAGCATTGTTGTTTGCCCTTGGAGCTTCGCTCGGCATCGAATGGGCCAGCGAGCGCGACAAGATCCGCCAGGACTCGGCCATCGGCATCATCTGGTCGGTGGGCATGGCCCTCGGTGCGCTCTTCATGAGCCTACGGCCGGGTTACACATCGGGCGATATGACCGCCTACCTCTTCGGTTCGATCATCACCCTCACGCAGACCGATATTGTGGCGCTGGCACTGCTGACCCTGCTCTTTATCGCAGGGGCTTTCCTGTGGCTGCGTCCGGTGATGTATGTCGCCTTCGACCGCAGTTTTGCCCAAAGTCGCGGTATCGCCGTGCGCACGATCTCCTACCTGATGGCTGCCCTGATGGCCCTGACGATCGTACTCTCGATCCGCATCATGGGCATCGTCCTGCTCATCGCCCTTGTAACGATGCCCGTCGTGATCGCCAACACGCTCACGCGCTCCTACCTCCGCATCGCCGCCATAGCCCCCATCATTGCCGTTACGGGCAATCTTACAGGGCTTTATTTGAGCTACACATGGGAGGTTCCACCGGGTGCTGCAATCATTTTTACGCTCACCATTGGGCTTATTGCGGTAAAACTATTAACTTTGTCACGGAATAAACGCTACGCATAAGGCATGAAAACGATCCATAAACTCGTTCTGAAGTCCTATTTAGGACCTATGATCCTCACCTTCTTCATCGTCATGTTCGTCTTGATGATGAATATCGTGTGGCGCTATATCGACGAGTTGGTCGGCAAGGGACTCTCGGCCGGCATCATCATCGAGCTGATGACCTACTTCATGGCCAATATGTTGCCACTGGGTTTGCCGTTGGCCGTTCTTTTGGCCGCCATCATGACGATGGGTAACCTGGGCGAGAACTACGAGCTCTTGGCCATGAAGTCGGCCGGTATGTCGCTCGTGCAGATCACCAAGCCGCTCATCATCCTGATCGGTTTGATCTCGGTAGGCAGCTTCTTCATCGGCAACAACCTCGTGCCCTATGCCAATAAAAAGGTGCTCAGCATCCTCTACGACATTCGACAACAGAAACAAAACCTCGAATTCCAGGACGGTCTCTTCTTCAACGGCATCGACGATATGTCGATCCGCGTGGGGCATCAGGACCCCGAGACGCACCTCTTGACCGACGTATTGATCTACGACAACCGCTCGACCAACGGCAACATGAATACGATTGTAGCCGATTCGGGCTATATCCGTCTTTCGGACGACAAGCGTTTCCTGCTCGTGACGCTCTACAACGGCGAGATGTACGAGCAGAACCGCACGACGGCCGGCAACAGCCAATGGTTCACGAAGAGCACCCTGCGCCACCACATTTTCGAGCACCAGGAGCAGATTATCCCCATGACCGGTTTCGACATGGGTCGCAGCAATTCGGATCAGTTTTCCAACAGCCAGACGAAGAATATCCACGAGTTGCAGATCGACATCGACTCACTCGAACGCACGGTGAACGCCGCCACGAACCGCTCCTACGAGCCGCTTCTCAAGGAGCGCATCTTCACGAAGGACAACTCCGTGCTGCCGCTTCCCGACTCGCTGAAAATCGACCGCACAAACTTCCGTGACCGGATTATGCTCGACTCGCTGGAGGGACTTTCGACGCGCGAAAAGAAGGCCGTATGGGCATTAGCCCGCTCCTCGGCCAAAAATTCGCGCAATATGTTCTCGTTCGACGAGTCTTCGGCCAAGGAGTCGCTCAACCAGCTCTACCGTTCGCAGGTCGAGTGGCACAAGAAGATGTCGCTGTCCGTCTCGATCATGATCTTCTTCCTGATCGGTGCACCGCTCGGCGCCATCATCCGCAAGGGTGGATTGGGCCTTCCGGTGGTTGTATCGGTTATCTTCTTTGTGATCTACTACATCATTTCGCTTTCGGGCGAGAAGGCCGCCAAAGAGGGTAATTGGGAGGCTGTCTATGGTATGTGGCTCTCAACATTCATCCTCACACCGATCGCCATCTACCTCACCTACAAGGCCACAAACGACTCCACACTGCTCGACACGGATTGGTATGCCGGTCGTCTGAAGGCCATCGAGGAGCGCCTGGCGCCCTACTTGGCACCCATCAAGGCGCGGTGCCACAAACTTATGCAAACAATTAAACGCAAAAAATAACCATGGAACAAAAACGTATCTTAAATACCGTCGAGGAGGCCGTTGAGGATTTTCGCCAAGGCAAGGTCGTGATTGTCGTCGATGACGAGGATCGCGAAAACGAGGGCGACTTCATCGTGGCTGCCGAGTTGATTACCCCCGAAGTGGTCAATTTCATGTTGCACGAGGGTCGCGGTGTGCTCTGCGCACCCCTTTCGGAGAAGCGCTGCGACGAGCTGGGCTTGCAGATGATGGAGACGAACAACACGTCGCTTTTGGGTACGCCCTTTACCGTTTCGTGCGACCTGCTGGGTCATGGCTGTACGACGGGCGTTTCGGCCGCCGACCGTGCCGCTACGTTGCGCGCACTGGCCGATCCTGCAACGCTTCCCACCGACCTGGGTCGCCCGGGGCATATCAACCCCCTGCGTGCCCGTGACCGCGGTGTACTTCGTCGCCCCGGCCACACGGAGGCCGCCATCGACCTGGCTCGTATGGCCGGGCTTCAACCGGCCGGCGTACTGATCGAGGTGATGAACGAGGATGGCACAATGGCGCGTCTTCCCCAGCTGGTGGAGATCGCCCGCAAATTCGACCTCAAGATTATCTCGATTGCCGACATGATTGCCTACCGCCTAAAGGAGGAGTCGATCATCGAGCGCGGTGCTACCGTACCGCTCCCGACCGCCTGGGGCGACTTCCAAATCACCCCCTTCCGCCAAAAGTCGAACGGTGTGGAGCACGTTGCCCTTACGAAGGGCTCGTGGACGGAGGATGAGCCGGTGCTGATTCGCGTCCATTCGTCGTGCGCCACGGGCGATATTTTCGGCTCGTACCGCTGCGACTGCGGTGACCAGCTCCACAACGCGATGCAGATGATCGAGAAGGAGGGCAAGGGTGCTATTGTCTATCTCAATCAGGAGGGTCGCGGCATCGGTCTTTGCAACAAGATTCAGGCCTACAAACTTCAGGATCAAGGCTTCGACACGGTTGATGCCAACCTCAAGCTCGGCTTCAAGGCCGACGAGCGCGACTACGGCGTGGGAGCAAGCATCATCCGCGAGCTGGGCATCCGCAAGATGCGCCTGATGACCAACAATCCCTCGAAGAAGGCCGGCCTGGAGGGCTATGGCCTGACGATCGATGAGATCGTCCCGATCGTTATCGAGCCGAACGAGCACAACCTGCGCTACCTCTCAACCAAGCAGGAGCGCATGAACCACTCGCTGGGTTTAGACCAGGAATAGCAGGGGAGGGCAAAAGAGAACGATATGAACGCCAAGGAGTTACGTATAGTTTTCATGGGTACGCCCGAGTTTGCCGTACCCTCGCTCAAAGCACTCGTCGAAGGAGGCTACAACGTAGTGGCCGTCGTAACGACCCCCGATAAGCCGGCCGGTCGTGGTCGCCAGCTGCACGAGAGCGACGTTAAGATTGCCGCCCGCGAGTTGGGACTGCCGATCCTGCAACCCGAGAAGTTGCGCGACGAGGAGTTTGTAGCCGCCATGCAGGCCTTGAAGCCCGACCTGGGTATTGTGATTGCCTTCCGCATGTTGCCCGAGGTAATTTGGGCCATGCCGCGCCTCGGCACGTTCAACCTCCACGCTTCGCTGTTGCCCGAATACCGCGGTGCTGCCCCGATTAACTGGGCGATTATCAATGGCGAGCAGGAGACGGGCGTCACGACTTTCCTCCTGAACCACGAGATCGACAAGGGTGCCATCATCGGTCAGCTGCGTGAACAGATTACCCCCGAAGATACGATCGGCACGCTCTACGACCGCTTGATGCACAAGGGAGTAGGGTTGGTCATCGACACGGTCGAGAAGTTGGCCGCAGGGGAGATTTCCCCCATCGAGCAGCAGCACATCGACGAATCGACGCTCAAACCCGCGCCCAAAATTTTCAAGGAGGATTGCCTCGTTGATTGGAGCAAG
>CAYOEE010000024.1:0-12667 GCA_964402935.1 uncultured Alistipes sp.
CTCGAACGGTTTCAACCTCTACTCCCCCACCTTCCACCGCCGTATGTCGCACGCCGAGATCAACGAGACGGCCAAAGACTTCGGGCGTGCCGTGCGCACGGCTCACGAGGCAGGCTTCGACTCGGTGGAGGTACACGCCGGCCACGGCTACCTCATTTCGCAATTCCTCTCGCCCTGGACGAATCGTCGTCGGGACTGCTACGGTGGTTCACTCGAAAACCGTATGCGCTTCATGCAGCAGTGCCTGACGGAGGTCGTGGAGGAGGCGGCCAAGCTGAAAATGGCTGTCGTTGTGAAGCACAACATGGAGGACGGCTTCAAGAGCGGCATCCAGGTTCCCGAAAGCATCGAGATCGCCAAGGAGATCGAGCGATTGGGCGTTCATGGCATTGTCCTCTCGTCGGGCTTCGTGTCGCGCGCCCCGATGGCTGTGATGCGTGGTCGCATCCCGACCAAGACGATGGGCTACTACATGGGGTGGAACGAGTGGTTGCAGAAGATTGTCGTTTCATTGTTCGGCCAGTGGATGATCAAACAGTACGACTTCGAGGAGTGCTTCTTCCTCGAAAATGCCAAGAAGTTCCGCGAAGCGTTGAAGCTGCCGCTGATCTATGTCGGCGGATTGGTTTCGCGTGAGGGTATCGAACGCGTGCTGGGCGAGGGATTCGAGCTGGTACAGATGGCTCGCGCACTGATCAACGACCCCGCCTTTGTCAATAAAATGAAAGAGGGCGACCTCACGACCCGCTCGGGCTGCGACCACCGCGACTACTGCATTGCCCGCATGTATTCGCGCGATATGCAGTGTTGCCACAACTGCCAGGAGCCGATTCCCGATCGGCTGTGGCGCGAACTTAAGAAGATTAAATAATGAGCCGTCCGAAGATACAACCCGCCAACGTGTGGGCACTCATTACAGGTGCAGGATCGGGCATCGGTCGATGCTTCGCCATGCGCCTTGCCGCGATGGGTTACAACCTTATTTTGGTCGGCAACCGCGAAGAGCCGCTCCAAGGGGTTATCAAGGAGCTGAAACCGCTTGATCCGAAACAACAATTCCGTCCCTTGGTCCTGGATTTGGCACGCGTGGAGGCCGCTGAGGAGCTGTATGAAGCTGTAGGAGCTGCCGGCATCGAGATCGACCTTTTGATCAACAACGCCGGAATCTTCTCGTTTTGTGACGTGCTGAAAACCGACGAGGAGAAGATCGAGCGGATGCTCCTTTTGCACGACATGACGACCACGAAGCTCTGCCGTCGTTATGCCGAGCGAATGGTGGAACGCGGTGTAAAGGGCCACATCCTCAACATGAGCTCCTACTCGCTTTGGATGCCCTTCCCGGGACTTTCGATTTACAGCGCCACGAAAGCCTACCTCAAAGCCTTCTCGGTAGCCTTTTCGAAAGAGGTCGAGGAGGCAGGCATTACGGTCACGGCCATCTGCCCGGCGGGCGTCGCCACCGACCTCTACGGACTCCCCCACCGTCTGCAACGCCTGGGCGTGAAGATTGGCGGACTGATCACGGCCGACCGTTGCGCCAAGCGCGGTCTGAAAGCTCTATGGCGCGGTACACGTTGCTCGGTACCCGATTGGTGGAATCGCCTTTGGATTCCGCTCCTGGTCGCCCTGCCGATGTGGATCGTAAGGCCGATTCGACGTAAAACCATGCAATTTCAAAAGTAGATGTTACGCGATATTAAAAACGTCGTCTTCGACCTTGGCGGCGTGATTTGCGACCTGGAGATGGCGCGTGTGCAGGAGGCTTTCCGCAAGATCGGGATGCCGAAGATGGCCGCGCTGATGGACCCCTGCTACCCTGCCGAGGTGAACGAGCGAATGGAGAGCGGGCAACTTTCATGGGAGGAGGCGTGCGACGAGATGCGCTGCATCGACCACTGCCCCGAGGTAACGAATGAAAAGATCGAGTGGGTCTATCGGGAGTTTTTGGCACGTGTCGATGCCCGAAAGATGGCCGCCATCGACCGTCTGCGTGCGCGTGGAATGAAAACCTACGTTCTTTCGAACACCAATCCCGTGGCGATCGAGATTGTCCGCGACCGCGTGCGCGAAGCGACGGGGCGCGAGTTGGAGAGCTACTTCGACGACATTTTCCTCTCGTTCCGCATCGGGATTCTGAAGCCCTCACCCGCGATTTTCGAGCGCATGATTGCCGAGAGCGGCCTCAACCCTGCCGAAACACTCGTTATCGACGACGGCAGCCGCAATGCCGACACGGCGCATCGACTCGGTTTTGCAGTCTATTGCCCACCCACAAACGGGGAGTGGATGCAGATTTTCGAGTCTCTCGAAAATTAATTCAAAATTTAGAATTCAGAATTCAAAATTAAGGTGTATCTTTGCACCACAGTTCGGGGTGTAGCGCAGCCCGGTTAGCGCGTCTGGTTTGGGACCAGAAAGTCGCTGGTTCGAATCCAGTCTCCCCGACAACGTTGATAGGCCGCAGGAAAATTCCTGCGGTTTTTTTTGTTTTGTACGCAAGCCGTGCTTGCACGAGATTGCACGCAAAACAAAGAAACAAGCCCGTCAAAGACGGGCGGCCTATCAACTTTGTAATCTTGCAAAGGGGCTCACCTGGAAAGGCGTAGCGGAGCGAAGCGCAGCAGCCAATCCGGTCTCTAACCACACTTGACTTAGACAGCGTGTAACTGGGCCTACCGGGGCGACTAAGCCCACTATGCAGGATGGTTACTTAAACCCATAACGCTAACAACACAGTAGCCCCAACAAAAAAAGGGAGGCTTCTGCCTCCCCCAATTTTGAATTAACCCTGCTACGCAGGCTTTTCCTCCTCGCGGCTCGGCAAAGCACAAATAAATTTGTACTCTGCACTCGCTCGCAGCGTCGGTTCTAAATTTTACTTCACCACCACGTCTTTGCCGTCGTTAAGCGTAAGCTGGTAGGTGATGTAGCGACCCGAAGAGTTGGTATATTTGACGTAGATAGCCGTCAGATCGACCTTCGTGCCATCGGCCGGAATCGCTTCGTCGATAAAGCGGGCATAGCCACTCGTGCGCACCACATAGTTACCCGGTGCGGCATTCGTATTCTCGCCCGGATCCGTCGCATCGTAGGTAAACCAGGCCGAACCATAGAAGTAGGTATCCTTCTTATCGTCGCCAAGTTTACCCTTTGCGGCCCAGGTCGGTGCGCCCTGAATCAACTCTTGGAAGCTCACACCGTTGAGCGTCTCGGTCGAATTGACATCATACGAAGTCTGGTTGGCAAAGTAGTTCGGGAAGGAGTTGTTATAGCCCCAGGGAGCCGTGCCAAACTTGCTCTCGATATTCTCAAAGCGCACCAGGCGACCCAGCGCATCGTCCGTCAGGGCCATGTAGTTCGAGGCATCTACGACGAGTGTGTCGCTCTTAACCATACCCAAATCACGACCTCGGAAGACATGATCGGCAATCATCACCGGAAGCTCCAGGTTGTCGTTCGAGTACTCCGGATTGCCCGACTTCGTACCGATGCTCACCATACCGCGGTAGTTACCGAGCACCAGCCCCTCGAGCTTCACGAAAAGCTCACGACCTGCGCCATAGAAGACATACGTACCGTTGTTGAGCTTCAGCTCAATGGCCGACTCGGTCACCTCGTCGTAGAGGAAAACCGACTTATAGATCGAGCCGTAGCGATCCGACGAAATGACCTTACCGCGCGTATAGAGCGGCTCATCAATCTCCCACGAGGCCACAGCACCCATACCGGCACCCGTCGTGCGCCAGAAATCAGCCTTGAGGTCCTTGATCGAGATATAGGTCATGCCCTCGGTCGTAAAGTCCTCGTCGGTGTAGATTTTGCCCTCGGCAGGGTTCTCGAAATCGTTGTAACAACCCGTCATCCAAAGCGCCACGAGCGCTACAAGCAACATATTTGCAATCTTTTTCATAGCTTTATTCGTTTTTCGAGGTTGTTAGAATCGGAAATAAACATTCAGGTAATAGGTCGTACCGAACATATAGAAGTACTTCGAGTCGAAGGGCTGATAGGAATCCACTGTCGTCTCGGTGTTCTTCACCAGGCGCGTCTGCTCGTAACCGCCCGTCTTGATATCCTGATTATTCAAGAGGTTATCGACACTGAGGCTGAAGCCGAGCGTGTATTTGTAGTTGATCGACCAATTCTTACCGATCGAAGCGTTGAGCACAAAGGCATCGTCGAAACGCTCCTGCTGACGCATCGTGCGGATGTCGGCCTCGGTCATCGAGCTTGAGATCACCTCGTCGGTGCGATAAACAGGGCTCATCGAGAGGTACATGTGGTCGTAGTAGTTGCAGTCGGCCGAGAGGAACCAATTGTTGTTCGAACGGAAGTTCAGGCCGATGCTGGCAGCCAGCTGCGGCGTGCTCTCCACGCGGAAATCCTCCCAATAGACCTTACCCTCCGAAATCACCTCGGCGCTGTTGTCGCGCGTCTGCACGTAGTCCGGATTCGAGGTGTAGGTATATTGACCCCAGCTCACGGCACCACGCAACGAAAGACCGCGATAGATGGGCACCTGCACGGCAGCCTCCAAACCGAAGTGGAGCTTGTCGATGCCGCTCATCGCAAAGTTCGTGAAGCTCGAGTTCACATCGTCGTAGTAAGACATGAGCTTCGTCTGACCCTCGATCACGGTGTAGTAACCCGAAATGCGAGCCTTCAGATCGCCATAGCGCAGGTTGTACGAAGCATCGACACCGAACACTTTCTCCTCCTCCAGATTCGGCGTTACGGAGTTGCGCGTACGCGGTGATACGAAGGCATTCTTAAAGTCGGGAGCCTGCTGCATATAGATGGCATTGGCCTCCAGCGAGTGGGCTGCCGAGAAGCGGTACGCGAGGTTCAGCTTGCCCTTGTAATTGAGGAAGTCGAGCTTCTCGGAGTCACCCTTCGAATTGTCGGCAAACAGACCCTTCTGCCACAAACCCTCGCGCCAGAGTTTCGTCATGCCGACCTCACCACCGAGCGTCATCGAGAAACCGCCCCACTGCATCTGATAGGAGGCCCAAGCACCACCCTTCACCACATGAGCGTAGTAGTCGTAGCTGTACTTGTCGCCCTCCTTGGCAGCACGCGCGTGGCCATACTTGTTATAGTACTCCAAATCGTTCTGCTTGGCCGTGGGCGAGGCGAAGTCGCGCTCGGCAAACTTATCCTCATCGACCCAATAGTCACCACCCAGCAGGTCCTTCACCTCCGAGTAGTACTCCGAGCGGTTGCGACGCACGTTCAACCCCGCGTTGAGCTTCGAACCATTCTTAAAGAGGTGGTGGAAGTTCAGCACCAAGTTCCAATCACGCTGATCGGTATGGCGCTCCTCGACCATGTAGTTCGAGCGGGCACCCTCGCCGTAGATCTCCTTATCGACGGCATTCTCGCGCGTGTAGTTCGTCTCGTAGAACTTATCCCATTGCAGGTGGCGTACATTCTCGTAGTTGGCTCTCCAACGCTCATACTGCCAGGCTGCGCCCTCCAAATTATTGTCGCGCACGAAGTACGACGGAAGGTAGCGGTAGTAGTCGGGGCGCGGATCGGCACCATCCTGCCACGTCAGGGCCGAATAGCCGTTGCGACCAAAGCGGAACGACGAAGCCAGATCGAGTTTCGTGCGCTCCGAAATGTTGAACGTGTAGTTCAGCATCAAGATCGGCTCGTGGTTGTCACGCACACGGGCATTGCGTTTTTTGTCGCCCTGATAGCCCCAGTTCGAGTTGTAGTAGTTGTTACCCACCAGGTCATAGACCTCCTGCACCGAGGCCTGCTGTGCACCGCGCTCCGTGGGAGCACCCAGCAGGGTCAAAGCCAAACGATGACGACCCGCTGCAAACTGCTTCTCGACCGAGGCAAAGTAACCGAAGGCGTTGTAATAGACACCCTCGACATAGTCGTTACCACCCTGACGCGTCGAGAGCGAGAAGGCGTAAGCCCAGCCGTTGTCCTGCAAGCCCGAAGCGTAGGTCACCATGGCACGGAAACGGTAGGTTTGGTTGGCCGAAACAAGGCTCGTGCGCAACCCCTTACGCATCTGCGAGGGGAGCGTATTGACATTCGTCGTACCGCCAATGCCACCCAGACCCTGATCCGAAACAACGAGACCCGAAGTCACCTCCTGGTTGCGCGTCGCATCGTTCAGACCCGTCCACAGCGACCAGGGCGAATAACCGGTCAGAGCATCGTTCAGGCGGATGCCGTTCATATAGACATCCTGGTACTGCGAGTCGTAACCACGCACATTGAAGCGCATCTCGCTGAAGTTGTACGAAGCGATGTTGTTGAAGATGTCCTTCGAGGCCGAAAGCGAGGTGGGCAGGGCGTGCGAATCGTCCGCCGACTCGGTATCGAACTCCGTGAAGATGGCATCATCGAGGATCTCCTGCTGCACCTCCGGCACCAGGATCACCGTGCGCAGGTCGTGCACCGACTTTCCGACACGCACCTGCAAGGTGAGCGGCTCGAACTCATCAGCCTCGAACTGAAGCTGATAGATGCCCTCCTCGACCATATCGAACGAGAAGTTACCCGCAGCGTCACTCGTGACGGTTGCCTCGCCCGGGGTCATCGTAATCGTCACTCCGCCAAGTGCCGTGCGTCCCGTTCGGGAGACTACGCGACCCTTCACGCCACCAACCTGAGCCGTAGCCGTCAGGGTGACAAGCGCGAGTAATAACGTTAGCAAACTTTTAATTTTCATATCGTTTGAGTTTATTATTTAGCTATGTAGATATAGACGGGAAGGTGGTCCGAAAATCCGCCTTGGAAGCTGTTGCTGACATAAGTGCGCAACGGATAGCCCTTATACTGCCCCTCCTTTTGGAAGAGGTAGTGAGCACGGAAAATCGCACCGTAATATTTCGATCCCTTAGGTTTTTGCAGTTTCAGCTCGCCCTTCTGTGCCGAGAGGAGATTCTCCGTCACGACAATATTATCGAAGATATTCCACGCATCGCCATAGGCCAGCGTACCCATACCGGCACGCAACATCTCGTGGTAGGGGTTGAAGAAATCGCCCTCCACAAGTTCTTTCACACGCCCCTTGGCACCCAGCGCAACCTCCATACTCGGATCGGTCGGATCGTCGTTAAAGTCACCCATGGCCACGATCTTCGTCCGCGGGTTCTGCATCAAGACCGAGTCGGCCAGACGACGCATCTGCTCGCCAAGGGCCACACGCTTAAACTCCGAGGCATCCTTACCACCCAGGCGCGAGGGCCAGTGCACAACCATAAAGTAGAAAGGCTCACTGTCGATCGTTCCCCACATCGTCAAGATGTCGCGCGTGCGGAAGTTGGGAAGTTCGGGCACATCGGCCTTCACGGGATAGCTCCCCTCCAACTTGAATTGGTCGGGGCGGTAGATAAAGGCCACATCCACGCCACGCGCCTCGGGCGAGTCGTAATGCACGATGCGGTACGAGGCCGGAGCGAGTTTTTGGGTCGAAACGATATCCTCCAGCACGGAACGATTCTCCACCTCCGAGAAGCCTACCACAGCGGGATAAATGCGATCCAGGGCGGCTATATCGAAGATCACGCGCTCGACATTCGAGAGTTTCTTCGCGTACTTGGCATCGTTCCAGGCCTTCACGCCCTCGGGCGTAAACTCCTCGTCGTGCGTTTCGGGATCATCGACCGTATCGAAGAAGTTCTCGATGTTCCAAAACATCACTTTGTAGGGCTTCTGCGCCACGGCAGTCGTAACTGCCACCGCCAGCAGGAGCAATATTGATGCTGTTTTCTTCATCGTTGTTTCATTTTTCGGTTAGAACCAACTATTTTTATCTTTCTGCTGTTTGGCCGCCTTGGGGAGCGTGGGGAAGAAGACAAAGCCGGTCTTCTTCTCGATCTCCTCGACCGACATCACCCAATCCTGTGCCTCGGTCGAGACGTTCTTGTTCTCGACCCAGAAACCGATTGTCTGCAACTCGTCGGCCTTGTACGAACCGAGTTGATCGCCCGCCTTGCGGACATTGCCTTTGACCGTGCGTGCCAAAACCTTGAAATAGTGGGTCGGAATCGGACAAGCGTTGCCGGCTCGATCCGTCGTTTTACCCGCCGTGCTATCCCAATAAGCACCCGTCACGACATAGAGCGTATCGCTGCACTTCCAGTCGCGCACCTTGCTCTCCAAGCGTGCCCACGCGCCACCATTCAGATCGTAGTTCTGCGGCGTGGAGTTCGAGCAGTAGAAAGTTTGGTACTGCATCGTACGGTTGGCATCGCGGTCGGCATTGGCCACTTGATGGCCTCTGACGGGCGAACCCGAATAGCTGCCGGTGGTCAAATCGGCCTGCCATCCACGCTCGATCTTCGGGTCAAAAGCCCACGGATCGGGGTTGGGACGTGACAAAGAGCCGAGGTAAGCCGCGTGCATCGGATAGGCTACCCACCACGAGGCACGTTTCGTGCGGTCGAAGCAGAGCGTAAAGTTGCGTTTCGTGAGTTCACGACCCTGCGTCTGATCATAGACCGGACAGAAGTGCGTCACATAGCTCAACTCCTCAAGCTCGATACGCTGCGGCAGCTCGGGCCAAGCCCACGAGGTCTCGGGATCAGCCACAGCGCCACTGCCACCCGTCGCGGGTTGCGTGAGCGAAAGCTCCTTTGGCTCGCGTCCCTCAAAGGCAAAACGCACGGTGAGCGTTCTTGACTCCGTGTCTACGTTATCCAGGTAGTAGATATCTACGAGGCGCGACGAGAGCGTCGTGCCCACCTTACCCTCCTTCGTCAGGCGGTAGCTGCTCCAAGTGTCAAACGAGGCCCAATCGCCACTCGTGATCTCGACCGTGTAGCCCAGCCCGGGAGTGGCATCGTCTGCAATGCGCAGACGTGCCACACCGGCCTCGGCAGTCATCGTCGTCTGCTCCCAGCTCACCGTAGCCGACCCCGTATCGGGATCATCCGACCCACCCGAGCAGGCCGCCACCACAAGCGGCAGCAGAACGAGCAACCAGGCACGTTGCAGGATTCGATACAATTGCTTATTGGTCTTCACCTACCAAAAATTATTTCTGCTGAACCTTCAAATTATCAATATAGAAGCGGCACTTCGAGGCCTTCGACGCTTCGATCGTGATGGTCGAGGCTGCCGATACGCCTGCAAGGGCGCAACTTACGCTCTTCGTGCTGCCCGTAAGCTCAACGGTCACCGACTCGGCGCCGTCAATCGTACCACCGCCATTGACCTTAATCACAGCCGAGGCCGAGTCGGTAGCACCGCTCGATGCGTTTGCCCAAGCCGTCAGATCGACCGTCAGCGTGGCATCCACCGTACCCGTAGCCTTCAGCGCGGGGGTCGTCAGCGTACCCTTCTTGCTCGACGAGCCGAGCTTGATCTTACCCACGGCCGAATAAACCTTCTCACCCGTGTAGGCATCCTTGAAGCCCTCGACAGAACCCGTCAGCGTCATGCCGATATCGGCCGTACCATCGGCCGTCTCGGCATCAAACTGCGAGAAATCATCATGCCACAGCAAAGCACCGGTCGAAGGCGTGGGATCGGGCGTCGGCGTAGGATCGGGCGTTGTGCCACCCGTCGAGGGAAGCTCCGAAACAGCCTCGTAAGCCGTACCGGCTGCGTTGAGCTTGAAGAGATAGACATAAAGACCCTTCACGCTGTCATATACACCGTACGAATTATACTGCGTATCGTACTGCATGGTCTTCGAATTGGCTACGTTAGTAAACACAAAGGTGTTGTCCGTACTCTTCGTAACCGACCAGAAGTAGCCCTCCGTACCGGCATCGGCCGTCACGTTGAACGAGTTGTACGAACCGGTCATGTAGTAGTAGCGGGCATCTGCACCGTAGAGCGTATATTGACCCTCGGTCGTGCCCTGCTTGAGCGTCCAAGCCAGCGTCTTGGTCGCAGCATCCGCCGTCACAGCCTGATCGGTCACCGTTACCTCGGTCGGCTGGAGGTAGCCGTAGTTCTTATCGGAGGTGAGGGGCGTAGCGGCCTTCCACACACCATCGACCAGAGCGGCCATCAGGTACTCGCCATCATACTCACCGGCCGTGGGCGTGGGGGTCGGCGTGGGCGTTTCACCCATCTCAGCACCCGTCACCTTGACATAGGCCGTACCCTCGGCATTGAGCTTATAGAGGTTCACAAACAGACCGCGCGTATCGGGATAAGCACCATACGAGCTGTAGTTCGTGTCGTACTGCAACGACTTCTGCATCGTTACGTTCTTCACAGCATACGTTCCGTCCGTGTTCTTCGTAAATACCCAGGCATAGCCATCCGTACCGGCCGTGGCGTTCACGTTGAACGAGTTGTAAGTACCGGTCATGTAGTAGTAGCGGTTATCGGTACCGAGGAGCGTAAACTGACCCTCACTCGAGGCCGTTGCCACCGTCCAGGCCAAGGCGTTCGACGTACCGTCGGCCACCACCTGATCGTTGGCCACGCTGACCTCCGTACCGCTCAGGTAGCCGTAACTCTTATCCGAGGTGAGGGGCGCAGCGGCCAGCGACTGGCCGTCCACCGAAGCCACCATTAGGTACTGACCTGCACCCGGGAAGTCGGTCGAAACATCGCCCGAGGGGGTGGGAGGCGTAGGCTCCGTGCCCGTACCGGCCGCAAGGTCGATCTCCGTACCACCGTTACCCTTGACAATCGTCGGGTCATCCAGACGGCAACCACCGGTCGTAGCCGACGACCACTTGATGTAGAAGGCCGCAGGCGACTCCTTGAGCGTTACCGAGGCCTTAGCCACCTTCCAGGTGCTCTCTGCGGCCTCTGCGATTGCACCGGTCGTGAAGGCTACCGAAGTCCACTTCTCGCCATCGGCCGACATCTCAAGCACGATATCGCCCTCGGTGTAGGCCTCCGTATTGCCGTGCAGGTAGAAGCTCACGTCGAGGTTCTTCTCACCATTCAGGGCGAGTTTCTGCACCTCGAAGAAGTTCTTGTCGGCGGTCTTGTTTGCGGGGAACCAGATGTGGCCCTCACCCGACGTCGGGGGATTGGGGGCAGTATAAGTGCCCACCGTGCGAGCCGTTACGCTGTAACCGTTGTAAGCCGTCGTGCCGGCGACAACACCCGTACCGGCCATGATGTTGGCCGCATTCTCGTTGGCATAGGGCCAATAAGTACCCTCCTTCACGGGCGTACCGAACGTCTCGTAGAAGATCTTGTCCGTCACCACGGGCGTATCACCGCCACCGATCGTGCCACCACTCTCCGTTCCCTGCTCCAGGTCGATCTCCGTAGCCGTGCCGTTGAACGTCACGAGGCGGATATCGTCCAGACGGAATACAGAGGCCGTAGCAGCCGTGAAGCGGATCGAGAGCTGCTCGGGCACCTCCTTAAGGATAAATTTCGACTCGGCCGAGATCCAATAGGGATGCTCCGCATCGCCGTTATCCTTCGTGCACTCCAGCTTCGACCACTTCTTGCCGTCACCGCTGATCTCGACCGTGAAGTTATCGAAGTTGAAGACATTATCATACTCATTGGTCGTCTCATCCTGCTTGGAATGGCTGCCGAGGAACGAAAGCGCCAGGCGCTGGTGCTGCGGCTGCAACGTGATGTTTTTCACCTGGAAATAGGCGGGCAGCGTACCGAAGAAGATCACATTCGGGCCCGAACCGGCATTTGCCAGCCCCGAAGCACGCACCGAGGCACTCTTGCCCTCGTAGCTCACCGTCGAAGCACCCGTACCGTCGGTCTGCCACGAGGTGTACTCATCGACATAGGGATAGGGGCTCGATACCGACAGCGTACCCACCGTCTCGGAGTAGATCACCTCCTCCTCTTCAACCTCGCCCTGCTTTACCACGAGCGTTTTGGTCTCATAGACGGCATAGGTGTTTGCGAGGTGGAACTGCACCTCACCCACACGGCCATAGGTCGTAGCGGGAACCGAAAGTTCCACTTCGGTCGTACCATCGCCCTGCATGGGCGAAATCGAGATCCACTCGCTACCCTCGGCCAGCGTAGCCGTCCAGGGGCGGTTGGTCGATACGGTAAAGGTGGCATTACCACCCTCCACGGTCAGGGGCAGCTCCTCGACATCCAGCTCGAGGAAGGGCATCCCCACGTCTTCGTTGTCATCCACACAGGCGGTAAACGATACGGCCGAAAGCAGCATCACCACCAGGAGCGACAACTTCATCCAAAGCATCTTTTTCATACTTCTTGTTGTTTGTTTTGTGATTATTTTGTTGTTGTTTTGCTTCAAACTTCACCCAAAATGGGTATTAGCGTGTAAAATTACATTTTTTCAGCGAAACCACCAACGAAAAAGCAACAAAAAAGCGGGTTGCCGAATAAAATCGACAACCCGAATCCTTACAGAACACGCTTTATCGCTCTATTTGAGCAAAGGCGCAATCCAAATAGACCAAATAATCGTCAGAAAACCCACCACCAGCCAGGCAACAAACAACACACCATCAAGGCGTCCAATAATCGGGTAGCGATTCTTGGATATTTTCTTGCCGGCACGCTCCTTACCAACGTTGCAAAACACAGCAACAAGCACCACAACAAGCGATGCAACGCCAACAACCACCGCCCACGTTTGCCAAGGCTCAGGCGCGAATGTCGATGGAAACAAACTGAGCACACAAACCAACATAGGGATACTATACCAAAGGTCGGCTTCGCATCGTCGCATCAGGCGAATCATAAAATGATCTTGATTTTCACTCATAGGCCA
>CAYOEE010000025.1:0-12543 GCA_964402935.1 uncultured Alistipes sp.
AATCTCTTTAATCTCTTTAATCTCTTTAATCTCTTTAATCTCTTTAATCTCTTTAGTGCTCTTTAGTGTTCTTAAATTTTGAATTTCGAACGCAGTTCGTTCACCGTACCCTCGACATCCCTGCGGTCGAACCAAAAGCCTGTAATGCCCTCCCGTTCGGCAGCCTCGACATTCTCTTTGCGGTCGTCGATAAAGAGTGTCTCTTGGGGATCGAGACCGTAGCGCGTGAGTAGCAACCGATAGATCTCCGGCTCGGGCTTGCAGACCCCCTCCTCGCACGATACAACCTCGCCATCGAAGTAGCGATAGACGGGTACACGGCGCAGAAACTCGATAAACTCCTTCGACATATTCGAGAGCACATAGAGCCGATAACCGGCCGCCTTGAGGTCACGAATCAGCGCCTCGGTCGGGGCGATAACCTCCTGCTTATCAATGGCCAGCTGCACATATTCATCGACCTTTGCGCGGTCGCAGTGATTCAGCTCACACAGGTCGCCCTTCACCTCCTCCAGCGTGCGCGTACCGCGGTCGTACTCGTTCCAAAACCACGGCATCTGCTCGGCGCGGACAAAGCTGAAGAAGCGGATAAAATCCTCGGTGCACTTCTTCGGGTCGCGCATAAAGACCACGCCACCCAGATCAAAGACGATATTTTTCATCGTTTCGTAGCGGTTAAAAAGAGATCAAATGCCTGCGTCGTATCGTTCGAAAGGGTGTAATCCTCCATGCGGATCGCGGCCGTGGCTTCGGGCGCTGCGGCCATGAGTTTGCGACGATTCAGGCGGTTGAGTACATCGTAGGGAATTTGCAACATCCAGCGCGGCAGGCGGTGTTGCAGGTCGAGAATGTCCCAGCGCGTGATGCGCTCGACACTCTGTCGGTTACGCTCGTAGTAGGCCATCACGGCCTCGTTACCCGTGACGCCCTCAATCTTGACCTCCGCGAAGTGCACCTCGAAAAGGTTGTGCAGCTCGTCGGCACGATACTCGCGGATATGCCAGGGGTTGCGCGTCAGCGACATCGGAGCGTTGGGGGTGGTAACGATCACCTTGCCACCCGGCCGTAGGACGCGATGAATCTCGCGTACAAACTCCAAATCCTCACGGATATGCTCGATGACCTGGAACGTGATGACGCAGTCGAACGACTCCGACTCGAAGGGTAGGGGAGGCACGGTGGCTTGTCGAAACTCCACGTTGTCGGGCAACGTCTGCCCCGTGTCGGCCATGAATTTATCGAGGGTGATGAAGCGCTTGGCGTGGGGAGCAATCAGCTCGATGCCGTAGCCCGAGCCGGTGCCGATCTCCAGCACATCACCCATGATGCGCTTTGCGGCTTCGTGGTAGGCGAGCACCGAACGCTGGAAGACAAAGTTGTCCGAAGCATCGCGCGATACGCGCTCGGCAGTCTGAAAATCAGCCATCTATCGCATGAGTTTAATACCTTCGTCGGTCATCTCCACCTCGCCGCTTTTGAGCAGCATACCGACCGAACGCTTAAATACCTTCTTGCTCATCTGCGTCATACGCGCCACCTCGGCCGGATCGCTGTTGTCGTTCAGCGGCAGGAAACGACCGTTGGCCTCCAACAATTCGCGCAACACCACGGCCGAATCCTGCACCTGGCGGTAGCCCTGCTGTTGCAGGCTTACGTCGATGCGGTTATCCTCCGTGATGCGCGTAACGTAGGCTTTCATCCGCTGGCCAATCTCCACGCGACGGAAAAGCTGGTTGCGGTAGATCATACCCCAGTGGCGGTTGTTGATCACGACGCGGAAGCCGATCGGAGACTCCGAGGCCACCAAAATATCCACCTCGTCGCGCACCTTGACCGTGATGTCGAGGTTGTCGATGAAGTTTTTGAGTTTGTTCGTCGCTACGCAACGCCCCGTGATGTTATCCTCGTAGGCATAAACCACATAGTGGTGGTTGGCAAAGATGCCCCCCTGCTGGTTGCGATTCGGCAGGAAGAGATCCTTGCCGTGCAGCCCCCAGTCGAGGAAGGCACCATGCACGGTCTTGTCCACCACCTTGAGGTAGGCCACTTCGCCCACCTTGATCGTCGGTGTCTCGGTCGTGGCGACCAGACGATCCTCCGAGTCGTGATAGACAAAGACCTCCTTTTGGTCGCCCACCTTGTCTTGGAGTGAGGTGTAACGATTGGGGAGCAGCACCTCGTTCTGCTCCTCGTCCACCAGGTAAAGACCGAATTCCGAAACACGGCTTACCGTAAGGGTATAGTTGCGTCCTGCTTTGAGCATAGTTTTCTGATTTTTCTCTTGCCTGCAAAGGTAGCGATTTTTCTTGAAAAACTCCTTGCTGAGCGTGCTCATTTCTGAAGAAGTGTTGTATCTTTGCATATTCGCCCCGCCCGTGAGAAAATAAAGGGCCTGTGTGGGACGTTTGATAGGAAGATGCAGGATAAGATTCAAATATTGGGTGCTCGGGTGCACAACCTGAAAAATGTCGATCTGGAGATTCCCCGCAACAAGCTGGTTGTGGTGACGGGACTTTCCGGTTCGGGCAAATCGTCGCTCGCGTTCGATACGATCTATGCCGAGGGACAACGCCGCTATATGGAGACCCTCTCGGCCTATGCCCGCCACTTTGTGGGGTCGATGGAGCGTCCCGACGTGGACAAGATCACGGGGCTTAGCCCTGTGGTGGCCATCGAGCAGAAGACCACGAATAAGAATCCCCGCTCGACCGTGGGTACGGTGACCGAGATCAACGACTTCCTGCGCCTGTTGTTTGCCCGCGCTTCGCGTGCCTATTCGCCCATCACGGGTGAGAGGATGGTGCACTACACCGATGACCGCATCGCCGAACTGATTCGGGAGAGCTTCGCAGGGCGTAAAATCGCCTTGATGGCTCCCGTCGTGAAGGGGCGCAAGGGTCACTACCGCGAATTGTTCGAGTCGCTGGCCAAGAAGGGTTACCTCTATGCGCGTATCGACGGCGAGATCCGTGAATTCCAGGCCGGTATGCGCCTCGATCGCTACAAGACCCACACGATTGATCTGGTGGTGGATCGTCTGCGCGTGACGGAGGAGGCTTCGGATCGCATCATGACCTCGCTCAAAGAGGCGATGCGTCAGGGCAAAGGTACGATGTCGGTCTATGACTACGGCACGGACGAGCAACGTTACTATTCGCGCCATTTGATGTGCCCCTCGACGGGTGTGGCCTTTGAAGACCCCGCCCCGCACACCTTCTCGTTCAACTCCCCGAAGGGGGCCTGCCCCCACTGCAACGGCTTGGGCGAGGAGGCGGTTTTCGACCTTGAAAAGATTATTCCCGACCCCCGAAAGTCGATTCGTGAGGGGGCGGTTGAACCCCTCGGCAAGCATCGCAACAATATCACCTTTGTGATGCTCGAAATGCTGGGGCACAGATACGATTTTACGCTCGATGATCCGATTGAAACCCTTTCTGAGGGGGCTTTGAAGGCGGTTTTGTATGGCGATGCAGAGCCTTTGACGGTCGATCTGAGCCGCTTCAGCTCTCCGGCCGGCGGGGTGCAATTCCTCCAGTGGGAGGGCGTAGCCGAGTATATCGACCGCATGGAGGATGAGGATTCGAAGAAGGGTCAAAAATGGCGCGGACAATTCCTCGTCTATCAGAAGTGCTCGGCTTGTGGCGGTACGCGCCTGAAGGACGAGGCGCTTCACTTCCGCATCGGAGATGAGAATATCGCCCAACTTTCGGCCATGTCGATTCTCGATTTCGCGGCCTGGATGGATCACATCGAGGAGCGCATGGACAAGAAGGAGCAACAGATCGCCCGCGAGATTGTGAAGGAGATCCGCGAACGCTTGCGTTTCCTGCTCGATGTCGGGCTGGGCTATCTCTCGCTCGACCGCGCCTCGCGCACGCTTTCGGGTGGTGAGAGCCAGCGCATCCGTCTTGCCACGCAGATTGGCTCGAAACTGGTCAATGTCCTCTACATCTTGGACGAACCCTCGATCGGCCTGCATCAGCGCGATAACCAGCGCCTGATTCGTAGTCTGCAAGACCTGCGCGATGCCGGTAACTCGGTGATTGTTGTCGAGCACGACGAGGAGATGATGCGCTCGGCCGACTACATTGTTGATGTCGGCCCCAAGGCGGGTCGCAAGGGCGGTAAAATCATGGCGGCCGGTACGTTCGACGAGATTGTGAAGGCCGATTCGATTACGGCCGACTACCTCACGGGACGACGCCGAATCGAGCTTCCGACCGCACTTCGTGCCGGCTCGGGTGAAAAGATCACGATTCGCGGTGCGCGGGGTAACAACCTCAAGGGTGTAGATGTCGAATTTCCGCTTGGCAAGTTGATCTTGGTGACGGGTGTCAGCGGGTCGGGTAAATCGACCCTCGTGAATGAAACCCTGCGTCCGATTTTGAGCCAAAAGCTCTATCGTTCGCTGGATCGTCCGCTCTCATACGATTCGATCGAGGGAATCGAGAAGATTGATAAGCTGGTTGTGGTGGATCAGTCGCCCATTGGGCGCACGCCACGTAGCAATCCGGCCACCTACTCGAATGTCTTTACCGATATCCGCAAACTCTTCGAGAAGACCCCCGATGCCCAGATGCGCGGCTACAAGGCGGGGCACTTCTCGTTCAACGTGCGCGGAGGTCGCTGCGAGGAGTGCCGTGGTGCGGGTGTGCAGACGATCGAGATGAACTTCCTCCCGGATGTCTATGTGCGCTGCAAGGCCTGTGGTGGCAATCGCTACAACCGTGAGACGCTGGAGGTGAAATATAAGGGTAAGTCGATTAACGACGTGCTGAATATGACGGTCAATATGGCTGTGGAGTTCTTCGAGGCCGTGCCCTCGATCTACCAAAAGCTGAAAGCCATTCAGGATGTGGGTTTGGGTTATCTGACCCTCGGTCAGCCCTGTACAACTCTCTCGGGTGGTGAGAGCCAGCGTATCAAGCTCTCCTCCGAGCTGGCCAAGAGCGACACGGGACGCACGCTCTACATTTTGGACGAACCGACCACGGGTCTGCACTTCGAGGATGTGCGTATTCTGCTGGAGGTGCTCAATAAGTTGGTCGATCGTGGCAATACGGTGATTGTGATCGAGCACAACCTGGATGTGGTGAAGGTGGCCGACCACCTGATCGACATCGGTCCTGAGGGGGGTGCTGCGGGCGGTCATATCGTGGCGACGGGTACGCCCCACGAAGTGGCGCAATGTGAAGCAAGTTACACGGGTCGTTTCCTTCGGGAGATGGGCTTATAAAAGGGATAAAACTATGAATTTCAGAATCGGACACGGTTACGATGTGCACGTCCTGAAGGAGGGGCTGCGCTTGGTCTTGGGCGGGGTGGAGATCCCCTACACGAAGGGCTTTGTGGCCCATTCGGATGGCGATGTGGCGATTCACGCCATTTGTGATGCTCTCCTGGGGGCGGCTGCGCTGGGCGATATCGGCCTGCACTTTCCCGATACGGCGGCCGAATTTGGCGGTATCGACTCGAAGATTCTGCTGCGCAGGGTAGTGGAGCTGTTGAAGGAGAAGGGCTACACGATCGGGAACGTGGATTGCACGATTCGTATGCAACGCCCCAAGTTGCGCCCCTATATTGATCAGATGCGTCATGCCCTGGCCGATGCAATGGGTGTGGACGATGACCGTGTATCGGTCAAAGCCACGACCACAGAGCATCTTGGTTTCGAGGGCCGCGAAGAGGGCGTTTCGGTGAGCGCCGTTGCGTTGATTTACAGTTTGTAAATCAAAATTTAGAATTTAGAATTCAAAATTCAAAATTGGCATAAATTTAACGGCCTTTGGGTTTTGAGAGCGTCCTAATTCTACATTTTGAATTCTACATTTTGAATTTTAATAAAGTTGCGAAATAGTCCCTGAGTACTGCACATCGCTGTACCAGGGATTTTTTATGGTCAGCACAGCTCCGCCCGTACGCGAATAGATTTCAAAGACAAACGTGTAGGTCGAACCCGAAAACAGTGGCGACTGGAAGCTGACCATCCATCCCTCTTGCGTCTGCTCGGTGACGAAATTTTCGAGCGAGGGGATCGTGTAGTTCAGCACCGTGACAAAGTAGGGTGGGGTGTAGCCCTTGATGTAGGGAAGGCAGATGTCGGCCACCGAGCCCCACACCCCGACGTTGTATTCGGGATTCATGATCGTGCGCATCGGGCCGGCCGGCTGACGCTGCATGGTCTGCGGATTGAATTGGAAGTTGTGCGAGAGCACCAGCGAATCCATCATCTTCTCGTACTCGGCCAGCCGCTGGGCTCGACGCTTCTCGCGCACCTCGCGCCGCTCCTCCTTGGGCGAGAGGTTCTTTTTCTGACCGATGACGCTCACGGCTGCCACAGCCAACACAAGGGCAGCTACAATAAACAAAAATCGTTTCATAGTGCGGAATTATGCGTTGTTTTTCGTTCCGCACCCTGCAAAAAAAGTGCCTTCCGCCTATCGGAAAGCACCTTTTGCCTTACATCGGACGCTTTGTCCTACTTCTTGAGGAAGTCGGCACGCATCGGCGTAAAGCAGTCGATTAGCACACCGGCCTCCAGGCAGACTGCGCCGTGCAGCTCGTCCGGCTCGACATAATAACCGTCACCGGCCTCCAGAATCTTCTTCTCGTCGCCGATCGTCAGCTCAAACTTACCGCTCACGATATACGAAGCCTGCGAATGGTAGTGCGTATGGGGAGCGCCCACAGCACCCGTTTCGAACTTCACCTTGACGAGCATAATCTGCCCGTCGTAGGCCATAATCTGACGCGTAACGCCCTCGCCTGCGGGTTCCCACTGAATCTCTTTCTCGATCTGATAAACTTCACTGCGTGTTTTCATGGTATATAGTGTGTTAAATTGGTTTCAACTAAAGACAAAGATAGAAAAAAAATCGGTTCGCCCATGCGCTGTTTGGCTTTTCGGGACAAAAAATGTAAATTTGCACGAGTGATGTTGTAATTGTAACTTTTTCCGATGAACCCGAACGAAATTTCCGAGGCACTCGATTTCCTGCGCGAGCTGGCCGCCAACAACCATAAACCGTGGATGGATCAAAACCGCGACCGCTACAAACTCCATCGTGGCCGTTTTGAGCGGTGGGTGGAGCATCTGGTGGATCGCATTTCGGAGTTTGATCCCACGGTCTCGGGGCTGACGGCCAAGGAGTGCACCTATCGCATGAACCGCGATATTCGTTTCTCGGCCGATAAGTCGCCCTACAAAACCCACTTCTCGGCCTTCATGGCACCCCGTGGCAAGAACTCGGGCTTGGCGGGTTACTACATCCACCTCGAACCCGTGATTGAGGGTTCGTCGATGATCGGTAACTCGATCCTGGCCGCAGGACAGGTCTGCATCCCGCCCGTGATTCTGCGCAGCATCCGCGAGGAGATTGTGGACAATGGTGATTTGATGCTCCGCAATATTGCCGCGGCCGAGGGGTTTAGAATGGATGATAGTTGCAGCTTGAAGCGCGTACCGCAGGGTTTTGAGAGTGGTACGCCTTACGATGACCTGCTCAAACTCAAAGACCATTGCCTGGTGCTCGATCTGACCGAGGACGAGGTGCTTGCCCCCGATTTCGAGGAGCGTGTGCTGGCTCGTTACCGCTCGGCCAAACCCTACCTCGAACAGCTCAATCGAGCGATTGAATATGGATACGAAGAGATGATGTAGGGTGGGGGAATCCGCCTAACAAGGCTCATTTTACATGTAGAAGTTGTCTAACAAGGTGATTTTGGCGTTTGCTCGCCCTCAAAATGCTCATTTACGCATAAGTAAACTCCGCTTTTTCGGGCTTCGCAGGCCTAAAAATCCCTCTTGTTATACAACTTCTACCAAAAGGGGCTGCTCAACAAAAAATTGTTGGACAGCCCCTGTTTAATTTTGAATTCTAAATTCTAAATTCTAAATTCTAAATTCTAAATTCTAAATTCTAAATTCATCCTCCTCTATTCGCCCAATTGCTCTTGGAGGATAGCAGTCAGCTCCTCCACCGAGGGATCAATTGCGAGGATTGTGCCTTCACGATCGAGTAGGAATTTACGCCCCGCAGCATTGTTGCAACCATATTGCGACCAGAGGTGGATGCGATCATCCAACTCCACCAACTGAGGCCACGGATAACCATCTTGCTTGATGGCGCGTTGCAGGTCGCTCAAATCCTCCGACTCGCGGGCAACACCTATGACGCAAAAACCACGCTCCTTGTATTGTTCGTAGAGTGGCAGCACAGCCATCGAACCGCGACGGCATGGGCCACACCACGAAGCCCATAAATCGAGCAGGGTCAGCTCGGCCCCCTCCATTATTTCCGACAGACGGTGCATATTTCCCTCCATGTCGGGTGCTTCGAAGTCGATGTATTGCCCACCGACGGCTACGCGCAAGCCGGCCAATTGGCGACGGCAATATGCTGATAGGTAGTGGTCGGTCAGCGCATCGGTATAGCGACGTTCATAGACGTCGAGAATCTCCCCATCGGGCAGGCGGTACTGCATCTGTTCGGCCAGCAGGGCATAGCGGGCGATGGTCGGCTTCTGATCCAAAATTGCGAGCAGGGCGGCTTTGCGTTTTGCCTCGTAATCGGCACGCAGGGCGCGCGCCGCAGGGGATAACATTTCGTCACGACTCATGGCTTGGATCTGCTCGACGAGCTGTTTGAACTCCTCCGATCCCTGCTCTGCCTTTTTGAGCCTATTGATTAGCTTGGCATAACGCTCGCTGTCGTATTGCCCGCACTCCTCCAACGAATCGGCTTGTAGCTCAAACGCCTCACCCAGCCGATTCAGCTGCGTTTTGTAGCCTTGAAATTCGGCCGTAGCTCCTATACCCTCGATGCTGTGTTCATGCTCGCGCCCTGCGGGATAGAGCGTAAGTCGCACCGTATCCCCGTCGGCAATGAAGTGAATCGGGAACCAAGATCCGCGACGCTTCTCCTCTTGAAACGAAAGGGTGCAGTAGTCGGCTTCGTCGAGCGTAAGGTCGTAGGCAAATTTCCCATCACGAATCTTGATTTCGGCCATGGGGCGCGAACTCGCGGCTGCCTCGCCGTCGATGTGCGTGTAAAGCTCCAAAACCTTGGATTCGGGGCGGTCGATTACCGTACCTGTGATGTGGCATTGAACGGGCTTTGTCGATTCGCTCGTGCAACTTGCCAAGAGGAACAAGGCACTCAACGTATAGAAGATTTTCATCATGTTTTATTGTTCGTTTACCTTTACCTCAATGAGCTTTTCGCCACCGGCCTCGACCGTGAAATCTGCGCCCTTTTCGCTTTCGTTGACATTGATTTTGATGGCCGGCGTGTTGCTTGTTTCAACTTTTGCATCATCTGTTTCGATCTTGACAATCGGTTTTTTCTCACCGGTGTTCTCCGTGTTTTCGGGGATTGTCCATTTACCGTTGAGGTCAATAGCATCCTCCTCCTTGACCTGCTTGATCAGCTCCTCGATCGTCATGCGCTTGCCGTCCAGCTCGATCTCCTCATGGAGAATCTCCTCCGTCTTCAGATCCAGGCCGTCAATGGCACGCGGTGCAACCTCGTGTCTGATGGCGATGACAGCGCAAAGGATAATCGAAATGATCCACAAAAGCACACCGATCAAAAGCACCTTGCCGTTCGAGCGACGCGAGGCGATCAGACACATCAGGATATAGATCATCAACATGGCCGGAATGAGCGGGATGAAGATCCCCAGCACGGGTACCGACATCGGAATATCGGCCGGCAGGAGCTCGGAACCGCCTACGATGATTACAAACAAGCCAATAAACAGGGCACAGGCGAAGAGCACCAAGCCAAAGACAATCAGTCCGGCAAACATCTTCAGCAGCAGCAGGGCAATCTTACCGGCCGTCGAGACAGTCGAGGCCACCACGGCCTTGGCTTTGGCGTCGGGATCGTTGATCGCGGCCGATGATGCGATGGTCTGAGCCGTAATCGGCTGACCGTTCATCTCCAGCTTCTGGCGAGCCGTGCGTGCCACGGGGACGGCAAACCACATCACCAGGTAGCAGATGATAAATACACCGAACAGATTGCCCATCAGCGGGCTCATCCATCCGAAGAGGGGAATGTTGCCGAAGCAACTCATAATCAGGGGCAGGAACATCGCCACGCGAATCCAGGCGGGATCGACATCGAAATATTTGGCGATACCCGAGCAGACACCGCCCAGCTTGGCGTTCTCCATATCGCGGTACAGACGGCGCGGATTGCGGTCGGTAGGCGTGTGCCTCGGCTGGGGCTGAGGTTCATCCTCGCCCAGGATATCCTCGGGCGTACCCATCTGGGCAATGATGTTCTTCACGAGCGGCAGCTCCACGACGCGCGTGTTGTCCTGCGTCGAGAGAATCAGCTCCGCGATACGGGCCTCGATATCGGCTACGATCTCGGCGCCGTCGGGCGAATCCTTGTAGTTGTCTTTGAGGGCCTTGAGGTAGTTCTGCAACTCGTTGTAGGCCTCTATGTCCATCGAAAAGGCAATCCCCGAAAGGCTGCATTTCTTAACTTCGTTCATGGTTGTAGGGGGTTAAAGGGTTACTTTTTGGTAATTGAGCCACCGCTCGAAGTTGAGCGCGAGAAGTTCTCGCAATTGCCATAGACCCGAATCGAGCCGGCGCTCGAAGCGTTGCCACTGAATTGCTCCGTGCAGAAAACGGCGATTTCACCGGCCGATGAAGCCTCTGCGTGACAGCTCTTTACGACGAAATGTCCACCCAGGATCTCGGCAGCCGACGAAGCGTTGATCGAGCTGTTGAGCGCTGCGCCCTTCACCACGATCTCGGCAGCTGACGAGGCGTTCAGACGGCACTTCTGCGTCGTGAGCGTCAGGTCGATTTCGCCCGACGAGCTGGCTACGATGTGGCTGAAATTGCTCTTCACCTCGCCCTCGTATTCACCGGCACTCGAGGCCTCGATGCTGCACTCCTCGGCAATGATGTTTGCCTTTACCTCGCCCGAGCTGGAGGCCTTGACCTCCACGTTTTTCTTGACGATCTGCACTTCCGAAACCAGCTCGGCGGCACTCGTGGCGCGCAACTCACCAAGACGTCCGTCCGTCGGTACGGAGATCGTAACGTGCACGTTCGAAATCGAGCGTACATCGTTGTCGATCGTCAGATACAGCACGCCGTTCGAGACCGTTGCGCGAACCCAATCGAGCAGATTGTCGTCGGCATAAACCAGGAGACGGTTGCGGTTTTCGTCGGTGGCGGTAACGAGCTTAACGTCGATGGCACGCGAGGCGTGAATACCTTCAAAGGCTTCGATATTTATGAATTTCGAGGCGATCTGACCGCTGCCCTTGATGCGTTTCGGTGCAGCCTCCGTAGTACCTGCGACGACCATCAGCAGGGCGGTCATCAACCCTATGATATAGCTTTTCATACCTTTTTTATTCGTTTTGAGTTTGACTTTTTCCGCGGATTACTTCGATCTGTTTCACCATGTCCTCCCACGCTTTATCCCATTGTGCGAGGTACTCGTGCCCCTTCTCGGTTAGTGCGTAGAATTTTCGCGGAGGGCCTTGCGGTGACTCCTCCCAGTGGTAGCTCAGCAGGCCGGCATTCTTTTGACGTGTGAGGATAGGGTAGAGCGTACCCTCGACCACGATCATCTCGGCCTCTTTCAGTTCGGTGATGATTCTCGGAGCGTAGTTCGCACCTCGAGCCAGGATGGCGAGGATGCAGTACTCCAAGATGCCTTTGCGCATTTGCACTTTTACATTCTCTTCGGTCATAGCTATTTGGTGTTAATGTTGAAATCCTTGATCGGCTCTTCGGGGATGACGATCCATAGAATCACATAGATCCAGATCGAAAGACCGCCGAAGAGAATCATCATGAAGGTGATGAGGCGAAGCAGCGTCGTGTCGATGCCGAAATATTCGGCCAATCCCGAGCAGACACCGGCAATCGAGCGATTGACGCGCGGACGGTAGAGTTTCTGGCGCACCTTGCGCTCATTCTGTTCCTCCTCTGTGGGATCGGCCTCGCGGGCTGCGCCAAACGTCTCGGGCGATCCGATCTGCTGCATGGCTGCCTCGACCTCGGTGATCGTCACCACCTGTTGCGGCGAGTAGAGCTTCTCGCCAAGCAGCTCGGCAATGCGGCGCTCGATGTCGCCCAGCGTATCCTTGTCACCCTCGGGCAGACGATTCTCGATGCGTTTGAGGTAGAGTTTGAGTGTGCGGTAAGCATCGTCGTCGAGGGTGAAGGCTACCGATCCGATGTTTACATTTACAGTCTCTTTCATGGTTTGAAATGATTTGTTGGTGTGGTTTTATTCTAATTACAATGCAAATATATGATAAGTTTTGGTATTGTGCAATACAAAGAACCTATTTTCTGCAATTTTTTTTAAACTTTTTTTGATACCTATGTTATTAAGGAGTTTCCCCCGATAGGGAATTGCTCTTCGGTGCGAGCGGCCGTTTCGATTGTGTGGCCTGATGGCTATCGAGAGTGTCTTGTAAAGTGTAATTATTATCTCTTTGCGTGTTGATAGGTCTAAGTGGGGAGGGTTGCGTGTATTGTTCAAATAATCATTATATTGT